>JAKAVI010000372.1 GCA_021817355.1 Pseudomonadota bacterium
GACACCGGTCCAGAAGATGAGTGCCAATGTCGAACTGGTGTTGCCCGATGGCACGGCTTACCCGCAGAAGGGCAAGCTCCAGTTTGCCGATGTCACCGTTGACCCCAATACCGGCTCGGTGATTTTACGGGCGATTTTCCCCAATCCCAATCGCATGCTGTTGCCGGGCATGTTTGTCGAGACCAAGGTGGCAGAGGGCGTGGATCCCCACGCCATTCTCGCGCCCCAGCAGGGTGTTGCCCATAATCCCAAGGGCCAGCCCACCGCCCTCGTGGTTGGCAAGGACAACAAGGTCGAAATGCGCGTCCTCACTGTCGGTCGCGCCATCGGCAATGAGTGGCTGGTCCATTCGGGCCTGAAAGCCGGAGACCGGCTGATCGTGGAAGGCCTGCAGAAGGTCAAGCCCGGACAGGTGGTCAAACCCGAAACGGTGACGTTGCCGCCCTATCAGCCGCAATACATCAGCGCCGGTGGCACCTCGACCAAGATCGGGAGACAGTAGCGGCGCATGTCACGCTTCTTCATCGAGCGGCCAATCTTTGCCTGGGTCATTGCGATCGCCATCATGCTGGCCGGAGCGCTGTCGATCATCGGCCTGCCGATCGAGCAATATCCCGACATTGCCCCGCCGGCGATCCAGATCAACGCCGACTATCCCGGCGCATCGGCCCAGACGGTGGAAAACTCCGTCACCCAGGTTATCGAGCAGCAGCTGACCGGCCTGGACGGGATGCTGTACTTTTCCTCGAGCAGCGACAGCTCGGGCAGCGTCAATATCACCGTGACCTTCGCTCCCGGCACCGATCCCAACATCGATCAGGTGCAGGTACAGAACAAGTTGCAGCTCGCCACCCCCTTGCTGCCTCCCGAAGTGAATGCGCTCGGCGTCACCGTCGCCAAGGCCCGTTCCAACTTCCTGATGGTGGTGGCGCTTTATGACCCGACCTCGACCTACACCAATATCGACATCGCCAATTACATGGCGAGTAACCTGCAGGATCCGATTGCCCGGGTTCCCGGAGTTGGCAATGTGCAGGTGTTCGGCACCGAATACGCCATGCGCATCTGGCTCAACCCGTTCAAGCTGCGCACCTACCATCTGATGCCTTCAGACGTGATTGCCGCGATCCAGGCGCAGAACGTCCAGGTCCCGGCCGGCTCGATCGGTGCTGCACCGTCAATTTCCGGACAGGAACTGAATGCCACGGTGACGGCGCAGTCGCGCCTGCGGACGCCGGCCCAGTTCCGCAACATCATCCTGCGCACCAGCTCGAGTGGCGCCACGGTCCGGCTGGGGGATGTGGCCCGGGTTCAGCTCGGGGCCCAAAGCTATGGCATGGTAAGCCGGCTCAATGGTCATCCGGCTGCCGGCTTCGCCATCGAGCTGGCGCCCGGCGCCAATGCCCTCAACACCGAAAGGGCGGTGATCGCGCGCGCCGATTCGCTGATGAAATCGGTGCCGCCCCAGCTCAAGCTGGCGTTCCCGGTCGATACGACCAAGTTCGTAAGACTTTCGATCCACGATGTGATCATCACCCTCTTTGAGGCCATCGGGCTCGTGGTCGCGGTGATGTTTGTCTTCCTGCAGAACTGGCGCACCACACTCATTCCCGCCATTACCATCCCCGTGGTGCTCCTCGGTACCTTCGGGGTGCTCGCTGCCTTTGGCTATACCATCAATACGCTCACGATGTTTGCACTGGTGCTGGCCATCGGCCTGCTCGTCGACGATGCCATTGTCGTCGTCGAGAATGTCGAGCGCATCATGAGCGAGGAAGAACGAACGCCGCGCGACGCCACCATGCAGTCGATGGACGAGATCCAGGGCGCGCTCATCGGCATCGCCATGGTGCTGTCGGCCGTGTTCCTGCCCATGGCCTTCATCGGCGGCTCCACCGGTGTGATCTATCGCCAGTTCTCCATCACCATCGTCTCGGCCATGGTGCTGTCGATCTTCGTCGCCCTGATCCTGACCCCCACCCTCTGCGCCACACTGCTGAAACCCGTCGACAAGGGGGGGGAAGCTGCGCACAACCGCTTTGGCCGAGCGTTCAATGACTGGTTTCTGCGCAGCACCGCCGCCTACCGCCGGCGCCTTGAGTGGGTGATCGACCATCCGGTGCGTCCGCTCTTCGTCTATGCGGGCGTCGTCGGTCTGCTGGTGCTGCTGTTCGTCAAGCTGCCGACCAGCTTCCTGCCCAATGAAGACCAGGGCATGATCATGGTTGAGTTCATGCTGCCCCAGGGTGCAACCCAGGCGCGGACGCTGGCCGTTGGCAAGCAGATCGAACACTTCTTCCTTGTCGACGAAAAGCGCAATGTGAAGAACCTCTTCGTCAATGCTGGCTTCAGCTTTGCCGGCAGTGGCGAGAACGCCGGCATGGCCTTCGTCCATCTGCGGGACTGGAACAAGCGTCCCGGTTTTGCCAACAGTGCCCAGGGCATTGTGCTGGCCGCCTATCGCGCGTTCTCCAAAATTCGTGATGCCCAGATCTATCCGTTGATTCCCCCCTCGGTGCCGGGCCTCGGCCAAAGCCAGGGCTTTGACCTCGAACTCGAGGACCGGGGCAATCACACCCATGCCTGGCTGGTACAGAAGGAGTTCGAGCTCCTGGCCATGGCGGCCAAGAACCCGGAGCTGATGGGCGTGCGGCCCAATGGCATGCCGGATACCCCGCAGCTTCACGTCAGCATCAATCCGCTCAAGGCGACTTCGCTCGGGCTCAATCTGACGGATGTTGACACCACGCTGCAGGCAGCCTGGGCCGGTATCTTCGTCAATGACTTTATCAACGACGGCCGCATCAAGCGCGTCTATGTCGAGGGCGATGCCCCCTATCGCATGCAGCCCAGTGACCTCTATGACTGGGCGGTCCGCAATTCGAGCGGCACCATGGTGCCGTTCTCCGAATTTGCCAAAACATCGTGGACGAGTGGTCCGTCTTCGCTCGAGCGCTACAACGGCTTCCCGGCGATCGAAATCCAGGGTTCGGCAGCACAGGGCGTCAGCTCCGGTACGGCGATGACCGTGATTGAACATCTGGTCGCCAAGCTCGGGTCCGGCATCGGTTATGAATGGACGGGGCTCTCCTATCAGGAACAGCTCTCCGGCTCGCAGGCCCCGGCGCTCTATGCGATGTCGGTGCTTGTCGTCTTCCTCAGCCTTGCTGCCCTTTATGAAAGCTGGTCGCTGCCGTTCTCGGTCCTCCTCGTCATTCCGCTGGGTGTGGTGGGCGCGCTTCTGGCAGCCTTCGGCCGCGGTCTTACCGATGACGTCTTCTTCCAGGTTGGTCTGCTCACCACCATCGGTCTGTCGGCCAAGAATGCGATCTTGATTGTCGAGTTCGCAGAGTTCGCGGTCCGACGTGGCGAGGAAGCCAGACGTGCGGCCATGGAAGCGGCGCGCCTGCGTCTGCGACCAATTCTGATGACGTCGCTGGCCTTCATCGCCGGCGTGCTGCCGCTTGCGGTGGCAACCGGCGCCGGTGCCGCAAGCCAGAACGATATCGGTACCGGCGTCATCGGCGGTATGATCAGCGCGGTATTGCTCGGCATCTTCTTCGTGCCGTTGTTCTTCCTCATGATCCAGCGCTGG
>JAKAVI010000263.1:0-17553 GCA_021817355.1 Pseudomonadota bacterium
GATATGCCGGGCGGCAAGGCGGAAATCGAGCGTGTCACTGAGGGGACCGCTGACATAGCCGTCCAGATCAACCGTATTGAAGCGGCCATAGGTTGCATCCACGCCTGCCTGCCAGGTGTCCGTCGGCTTGTTGGCGACGTAATTGATCGCGCCGCCCGTTGCATTTTCACCAAACAGCGTACCTTGAGGACCCTTGAGCACTTCGACGCGCTGGACGTCGAGACTGGCCCCGGTGGTCATGATCGAAAACGGCAACGGCATCTGGTCAACATAGACGCTGACCGTAGGACTGGCCGTAAACGAGGTATCGAGAAAGCCCACGCCGCGGATCGAATAGACCGGGGCGCCATAATAGGACGGGGTGTAGTTAAAGCCCGGAACCACCTTGACGAGGTCGGAAGTGTCGGTGATGCCAAGTCTTGCGAGCTTGTTGCCCGACAACACCTGAATGGACATGCCCACGTCATTGACGTTCTGGGCAAATTTCTGCGCCGTCACCGTGACCGTTTCGATCTTTCCGGAGATGGTCGCGGCGTCCTTGCTGGACGTCGTGGCGGTTCCCTGGGCGCGTAACGGCGCCACCATCCCCGCCAGAGCCATCAAGGTCGACGCGCATAAAAATAGTGATCTCGTGCGTGCCATAATTTCCTCCCCTGGTGCCAAGGCGATGGAGCGCGGCAAGCCTGCCCGCGTACCGCATTCCCGCCGCTTCCTGGGCGCAGCCTCTGGCACGTTAATGGGATAAATTAATACGCGTTTTATTTTTTTGGCAATGGCTTTTACGCCATTTCGTCACGTCAATGACCGGAGGGCGTGACCAGATAGGCAGACGATCGGATTTTTGCGCAAGCCTGTTAGTCGCTATTTATCGCACTTTCCGTGGCTTTTGGCAGGGACAAAGCCGCCACCAGGCCCAGACCTGAAACCGCCCGCTACATCACGCCGCAAGGCACAATCAGAATTCACGCCATGGACGTGATATATATAGAACACATTATATATATGGCCGGAAGGAGCCGAAACGGGATTACCTACCCTTGAAGACAGGCGGGCGTCGCTCAAGAAAGCTCGCGACCCCTTCGCGGTGATCCTCGGTCTGCATCAGCCGGTAGATGGTCTTGATCGCCCAGCTTCCGATCGCCTCGGCATCGGTGCCACGGGCCTGTCGCAGACCCGCTTTCATCGCCCGCAGCGCCAGAGGCGGATTGGCGGCGATACGGTCGGCCAGGGCGCGAGCCCGCGGTAACAGTTCATCATGAGGGGTCACTTCGCTGATGAGGCCAATCCTGTGTGCCTCCTGCGCATCGATGACATCGCCCGTGAAAAGCAGCTGCGCCGCCATGGCAGGACCCACGATGTCAGACAGGCGATAGAAGCCACCTACATCGCTGACAAGGCCGCGCTTGATGAAGAGTTCAGCAAACTTCGCCTTTTGCGATGCGATGCGGATATCCGCAAAAAGTGCCAGCTCCATGCCCCAACCCACCGCCGCACCGTTTACCGCGGCAATCATCGGGCAATCGCAGGCCAGGGCGGCCATGGCCGCAGGCGTCGGGCGCGGTGTACCGGCGTCGGCACGGCTGGCGCGAGCACGGTTGGCTTCTTCCGACATGATTTCGCGGACGTCATCGCCCGAACAGAAGGCGGGATCTGCCCCGGTGACGATCACACAGCGCACATCCTCGTCCGCGGATACCAGACAAAACGCCGATTCGAGCTCGTCATAGGCCCGATAATTGAGCGCGTTTCGTACCTCGGGGCGATTAAGCGTGATGGTCGCGACATGCGCATCCACAACATAATCCGCGTGCTTGAAGTCTGCTGCCGCGATTGGGCGCCGGTCCATGTGACACTCCCTGGTTCTTCAGCCACCCATCTCGCGTGGCGCATTTCGGAAGAGGTGCAATGCCTGCTCGGCGAGCGGCAGAGCCATATTGACGGCATCAAAGCTGCTCGCAACCGAACCATCCAGTACCCGCCGATAGACGCCCTGCATGATCGAGGCGAGGCGGAACAGCGAAAACGCCAGATAGAAGTTCCAGCCCCTTATCCGGTCGCGCCCGGTCAGGCGGCAGTACTGCGCAACATAGTCATTGATTGCCGGGACACCCGGGGGAAGCGCATCTGCCTCGAGGCCGCCTCTGCCGGCTATCCCGCCATACCAGTTGAGAGCACTGAACGCGAGATCAGCGAGCGGATCACCGATGGTCGTCAGCTCCCAGTCCAGCACTGCCGCGACCCGATGGCTGCTACGGTCGAACATCACGTTGCCGAATTTGTAGTCGCCATGAACGATGGCCTCGCGCCGCTGAGGTGGAAGCGCCTGTGGCAGGAATACAATCAACTCTTCCATGGCCGCGATGGTTTTATCCTCAGCAGCCCGATACTGCCTGGTAAAACGGGACAACTGGCGTTCGACATAGTCACCGCTGCGTTGCAGCCGGCCAAGACCGACCCTGACATAGTCCACGCTATGAAGAGCAACCAGCGTCTCGAGGAAGGAGCCATGCATCTTCGCCCGTGTCGCCTTCTCTCTGTCAGGAAGCCCGGGATCCATGGCGATTTCGCCGTCGACATAGTCCATCACATAAAAGCTGGTTCCGATGACGGAACTGTCTTCGCAGAGGATGCGAACCCGTGGCACCGGAACTGCACTCTGCCAGAGCGCCCGCATGATAAGAAACTCACGGTCGACCTGATGCGCACTCTCCAGAAGAGCGCCCGGGGGGCGTTTGCGCAGGACATATTGGCGCGAAGCCCCTGTCCTACCCCCTGCACGTAGCAGAAAGGTCGGATTGGAGGCGCCGCCCTGAAACTGCTGTACGCTGAGGGGGCCCGAAAAGTCCTCAAGGTTCTGCCTCAGATAGGCGTGCAGCGCCGTAACATCGAAGCGGTGTGCCTCCAGCACCTCACCCAGCCGCGCGGGCAGCTCCGGCGCGTCATCTGTCATCGTCTCCACAGTCATTCGAACACTGCGCGAAGCTCTCGCTTCAGCACCTTTCCTGTAGCCGTCCGTGGCAGCTCTGCATTCATAAAATGATAGACGGTTGGCACCTTGAACCGCGCCAGGCGTTCGGCCAGCATCTGCATGAGCGCGGCCCGCAGCTCCTCGGCAGAGGAGAGCTCGTCGATCTGGATCACCGCAGCGACGCGCTCGCCATAGACCGGATCAGGCAGGCCAATCACCGCTGCGTCCCGCACCAGAGGGTGAACCAGAATCTGGGCTTCGACCTCGGCGCAATAGACATTCTCGCCACCGCGAATAATGACGTCCTTCTTGCGATCAACGACATAGTAGAAGCCCTCGCTGTCGCGATAGCCAAGATCGCCGGTGCGGAACCAGCCACCGCCAAATGCCGCCTCCGTGGCCTCCGGATTGCCCCAGTAACCGAGAACAACATTGGGCCCGCGTACCCAGAGTTCCCCGATCTCGTTATCGTCGAGAAAGCGGCCCTGCTCGTCCACGATCTCGACCTGTGCGGTGGCCACCGGCCGGCCGACACTGTCCGGATGCGCGAAGTATTCCTGTCCGGCATTGACGATGACCGCGCTCGTTGTCTCGGTCAGCCCATAACCATTGGTCGGAGATGCCTTGGCTTCAAATTGTCCTTCGATTCGCTGGATAAGATCCGGAGGTACCGACGCTCCCCCCGCCGAAATGCCCATGATCGAAGTCGGGTGGGTCCCGGATTGAGCCGCGGCTTCCAGGAGCTGGCGGACGACAATCGGCACTCCCGACACGGCGGCGATGCCATGCCTCATCACCAGTTCGAGCGCTTCGGCCGCATTCCACTTGTACATGAGGACAAGCTTCGAGCCGGTGCCGGTGCTGGCATAAAGACCGGTGAGGCCGCCAATGTGGAAAAACGGGAATGTCTGCAACGCCGAATTCTGCGGCAGTTCGCTCGGTGGCAGTGAGGTAAAATCACCCAGGAGAGCCTTGCCGACCGCCCCGGCGAGCATCGTGTTTATGAAATTCGTAATGTGATTGCGCTGTGTGGCGACCGCGCCCTTGGGCTTTCCCGTTGTCCCGGAGGTATAAAGAATTGTCGCCGGATCCTCCGCAAAGATGTCCACTGCCGGCAGTGGCCCTTCGCCGGTACAGGCCTCGGCGAAATCGGTACCAGGGCCCTCTACACCTCCGCGCCGGGCCACGATCACGCTACGGAACGCGGCCAGATCGATGATCAATTTGAGCCGCGCCAGCCGCTCCCCGTCAATCAGCAATGCCGATGCCCCTGAATCGCTCAGGGCATACTGGATCTCGTCCCCCGTCCACCACGCATTGATGGCGACAACCACCGCGCCAATCGCCTGGCAGGCCCAGAACGATACCACCCATTCGGGATAGTTGCGCATTCCGATCGCAACGCGGTCGCCTTTGCCCACGCCGCTCTTTCGCAGCCATCTGGCCAGCGCCGCCACACGGCGGAAATGCTCGCGGTAGGTAATTTCCTCGTCGTTATAGACCAGGAATACCCGGTCATCGAATTGCCGGGTCCCCTCCAGTATGGCCCGCATGTTCGAAGGGGCATGCCGGTAGAGCCTGACCGGATAGCCCAAAGAGGTGTCCTCGACGAGTTCAAACGGGCCTTCGCGCGTAAGCTGGGCCACAATTTCATTTCGGCTTGGCACTTAAACCTCCCTGAACGCTCACCGGCGTGGTTGCCTGCGGACCGTCACTTGATCGCAAGCGGATTGACGGGGGCGCCAGTCCCGCCCACCACCTTGAGGGGCGCTGCGACATAGAAAAACGTCCATTGCCCGTCATCGGCGCAATCCTGCGCCAACTTCTCAAGACTGGCGATCTCGGTAAAGGCGATACCGAGATTGCGCATGAGCGCGATGTGCAACGGCAGCACCACCCCTGAATTCGGATCCACCGTGACCTCGTTCGCCATGGTGTCGGTCACGAGATTGGGGATCTCCCTGTCGTGAAACCACGATACCAGCTCAGGGCTGAGAGTGAGGCCAGGCTCGACATAGTCGCGGAAAAATTCCTCACGCGGCTTGGTGTAAAAGGACCCGATCCAGCCGGTACGCACCACCAGAATATCATGCTTGCAGATTTCCACGCCCTGCGCCCTGGCCGCGGCTTCCAGATCGCGATGGTCAAAGGTTTCCCCCCGATCCAGCGATGGCTTGCCGCGATAACGCGCCATGTCAATCAGAACGCCTCGTCCGGCAATGCCGCGTTCGGCGATCGGAAGCACACTGGCCTTGCTCATCCGCCCACAGGTGGTTTTGGCGTCAAAGCCGTTCCACAGTTCATCACCGAGCCAGGCATGTCCCAGCGCGTCATACTGCGTCGATCCCTGCAGCGACATGATGATCATGTCATCAGAGAATTCAGAATCACCAGGAAAATGCGGAGCCTTGCCGCAAAGGTAATGCCCCTTATCAAGGAGATTGACGCGCGTGGGCTGCGTCCGTCCCGGCCACACCGGGTCGCCATCCGGATCGCCCAAAGGCACCTGGAGCGTAAAAACGGCGCCCTTCCTGACCGCGGCCACCCCGCGCAGCACCTCACCCGCCGTAAGATAATTCAGACAGCCGACTTCATCGTCAGCGCCCCATTTGCCCCAATTCGATGGCAGCCCCGCCAGCAGGTCTTCCAGCCGTGGCGCATGCGACGATGCTTCAGCCATAGGCGACGTTATCCTCCGGAAAAGCGCTGTTGTTTCCGCGCCTTGAACACGCTCATGCAAAAATATAGAATGCGTTATATTTATGGTCAAGGCGCTTTGCGGCTTGTTGGCCGCATGGTTCGAAGGCAAGGAGCAAGACATGCTTTTAAGTGACGTTCCAGCTCTTGCAGCCCATCATGCGCCCGACAGTACCGCAATTCATTTTGCGGGCCGCAGCTGTAGCTATGGCGAACTTCACAAGCGCTGCAACCGGCTGTCAAATGCTCTTCTGACGCTGGCAAAGCCGGGGGCGCGCGTTGCCATCCTGGCCGAGAACTGCCTGGAATATGTTGACTGCTATTACGGCGTTCCGGGCGCAGGCATGGCACTGACCCTTCTGAACTACCGGCTGACGCCGCGCGAGCTTGTCTACATCCTCAACGACAGCGCTCCGGAAATCCTGATTACCGAGCCCAAATACCTTGCCACCTTGAAGCAGGTTCTCCCCCAGCTGGAACGCCAGCCACAGTGCCTCCTGATCGGCGACGAGGATCCTCAGTGGCGCAATTATGACGCGGTGGTGAGCGGTGCTCCGTCAACCTCCCCTGCAGTACGGCCGCAGGAAACTGACCTGTGCTGGCTCCTCTATACGAGCGGCACCACCGGCCTGCCCAAGGGCGCCATGCTCAGCCATCGCAATCTGATGGCCGCCATCTTGAACAGCCTCAGTGGTTGGGAACGCAGCAAGGATGATGTCTGCCTTTTCACCTTTCCCCAGTTTCATGTCGCCGGCTACGTCATGCCGGTCTACCATCTGCAAACCCTTCCCGTCGTTCTTCTCCGGAACTTCGATACCGAGACCCTGCTGCGCAGCATCGAGGAGTTCGGCGTGACCAGCACGGCCATGGCGCCAACCATGATCGCCATGCTGCTCGAGGATAAGCGTACAACCCAATACGACCTCAGCTCACTGCGGCGCATCGGCTACGGCGCATCGTCCATGCCCGTGAGCGTGCTCAGGCGCGCCAGCGAACGCTGGCCAAACATCGACTTCAGCACGGGCTTCGGCATGACCGAACTTGCTGGCAATGTGATGTTCATGGGCCCGGACGATCATCGCCGTGCGGCCATCGACGCGCCCCAACTCTTGCGTTCGGTGGGCCGGCAGCTGCCTCTGGCCCGGGTTCGGGTGATTGACGACATGAACCAGGACTGCCCTCCCGGTGTGCCCGGTGAGATCGTCATCAAGGGCGACCAGGTGCTCATGGGCTACTGGAACAATCCGGAGGCGACTGCCAATTCCTTCATCGATGGCTGGTTTCGTAGCGGCGACATTGGCGAATGGGACGAGAACGGTTACCTCTATGTCGTCGACCGCAAGAAGGACATGATCCTCACCGGTGGCGAAAACGTCTATCCCCGGGAGGTCGAGGAGGTGCTTTACCAGCATCCTTCCGTCGCCGAAGTGGCGGTAGCAGGCCGCCCGGACCAGACCTGGGGCGAAGCGGTGGTCGCCTTTATCGTCCTGCGCGAGGGTAGCGCGGCCAATCCGGAAGAATTGATCAGTTTCTGTCGCGAACAGATCGCCAGCTACAAGAAGCCAAGGCATGTCGTCTTCATCGATGCGCTGCCCAAAAACGCCTCCGGCAAGATCTTGAAGCGTGAACTGCGCGATCGCCTCCTGCGGGGCGAATTCGATCTGCCAACAGGATGAGCCTGGTTCAGCGTGGCGGCAGCAGAAGCTGCGCCTGCATCCGCATAATCCCCGCGCGGAGCATGTCTTCGCTGTCCATGACCTCGGCAAAGCCGGCGCTGCGCAGCCCGATGGTGGAGACGATCGCAGGCAGTCCGTGCGCATCGTCCGGCCGATGCATGAGCAGATCTGCATAGGCGAGCGACTTGCCGGCAAAATCCATCAGGGCTGGGGCGGCAAGATGGTGTTTGTGGCGCAGCCCATCCCAGTCCTGCCCCCTGGAGGGCAGAAGCTGTGCCAGCAATTGCGGGCGTTCTTCTCCCACCTTCATACCCAGGGCATCGGCAATGGCTGGCCACACCTGACGCCAGACGAAGACATCGCCATTGGTGATGTTGAAACTCTGGTTGCGCCCGTGTCCGGTCGTGCCACTCCAGCGTATGGCACGGCCGACCAGTTCGGCATCGGCCGCCTCAAAGACCTGGTCTGGACCACTGCCAGGGTAATGCAGAGGTTCGCCGGCATCCTTCAGGAGGGCTGCGTAAAGACCGATCGCGGCGAGCGGGTTCATTGCAGCGCCAACCGTATCACCAAAGACGATCTGGGGCCGGATGATAGTCATCTCCCAGTGCCGGTCTTTCTGCTTGCCGCGCAGATACGCCTCCTGGTTCCAGTAAAAATTGGCCTGACTTTTCAGCTCATCGCGGTCCGCGCGGGCTGGAACCGGAATCCGGCGCACATGAGCGCCATAGGCCTTGGTGCCCTGGAGAAGACAGACGTGCACGAGGCCCCGGGCGTTTGCCGCCAAAGGCTCAAAGAGATGACGCAGCATCGCGTCATTGCGGGCGATCTGGTCCTCGGCAAGCCATCCGGCAGCAAGATCATCCTTTTCGTAAAGCGCCGCATAGACAAGATGGGTGACATCAGAAAGAGGCGCGAGCACATCAGCGCAGGCCTGCGCGTCCATAAGGTCAAGTCCGAGAAACCCGGCACCATAAAGTTGCGGACGACGGCGGCTGAGCGCGGTGACCTTAACCTTCCTGTCACCCGCATAGGCGCGCAGCACCGCATTGCCGACAAGGCCGGAGGCGCCGGCCACAAGTATGTGTGTCATGGATGTTCTCCTGCAGTGGGCGGCAGAGCGTCATGAACGGACGCCCTGCCTTGCCCCATAGCAATACCGAGGCGGGCCGGGCTCCACAGACCCCAAGCAAGCGGCAGAACGTCCCTCCGCGGACCACACTGCCGCCCCGCCCGCCTCCCGTTACAGGAGGTTTCAGATCTTGATCTCACGATCATTTTTTCCGGCCGCACGCTGCGCCTTGTACTCTGCCACCAACTCATCAAAATGTTTGCGTCGGGGGCCCATGAAGCCGAAGAGGAATGCTGCAACCTTGCGCATCTGTATTTCCTCGGAGCCTTCGGTGATGCGATAGCGGCGGTGGTGACGATAAATGTGCTCGAAGGGCTTGTGCCGCGAATAGCCCATGCCTCCATGGATCTGCATCGCCCGGTCTGCAGCCTCGCAGCACAGCCGGTTTGCCCAGTAGTTGCACATCGAGACCTTGTCGGAGAGCTGCTTGGCCACGTCCGTGGAACTCATCTGGTCCATTTCCCAGGCAGTCTTGCGGATCAGCTGCCGCAGCATTTCCGCCTGCGTTGCCAATTCCACCAAAGGCCACTGGATGGCCTGGTTTTGTGCCAGTTCCTTGCCAAACGGGCGGCGCAGGCGGGCATAGCGTACGCTTTCCTCGATGCAGTAAACCGCAGCTCCCAGCGATCCAGCAGCCTGTCTTATGCGATTTTCATGCACGAAGAGTTGGGCGATCGGCAGTCCGTTGTCCCTGGCCCCCAATATGGCGCTGTCCGGCACCCAGACATCGGTGAAGCTGACCCGGGGATGGTCGGTAGGCATGTTGAAGGTCCACAGATACTCCTCGACGCGAACGCCCGGCGCATCCGCCGGAACGATAAAGCAGGTGATGCCGCGGGCATCGCCATCCTCACCGGAGGTACGGGCAAAGAGGGCGCAGTGCGTCGCCACATGCATGCCCGTCGTCCACATTTTCTGTCCGTTGAGCCGCCAGCCGGACACGCCGTTACGAACTTCCGGCGTACCGCGGGTTTCCATATGGGTTGCATCCGAGCCATGGCTGGGCTCGGTCAGACCAAAGGTGATGCGCCGGCTGCCATCCAGGCTTCCGGGAATGAACTCGGCCTTCTGTTCTTCGGTGCCGAAGTCGCGGAACATCAGTACGAAAGGATTATTGCCAACAATCGAGTGCTCGTTCTGCAGATCATTGTGCAGGCCCAGCCCCTTGGCTGCGAGATGCTCGCGGATCACCGCCATCCAGAGGTTCGAGCCGCTCTTGCCGCCGAATTCCTTGGGCAAGGCAAAGCGCAGGTGTCCGGCCTTGTCGGCCCGCCGCCTTGCTTCACGCAGCAGCGCTTCCCACTCATGGCGCGGCAGCCCGCCGCGGTCCCAGTCGGTGCGCGCATGCTCGCGGCGATGGTCGAAAAAGCGCTCGTTGTCATCCTGGGCTTGCAGAGGCGCTATTTCGGCCGCGATGAAGCGATCCAGTTCGGCCAGATAGTCAATCAGCTCTTTGGGCAGTGCGTAATCCATGTTGGGTCTCCATTCGCGTTACGGTGTCTGTGCTTCGCCCTGCCCGACGGCAGCGACGAAGGCGGAATATTTGGGCTGGTCGACAGCGAGCTTTGCGAGCGCAGTTGCGCGCAAGTGCGCCGCAAGCCCTTCGGTCTTGAGCGAGATCTTGCCCTCTTCGATGGCCGCGCACAGCCGCGCGTTCTGCTCGGCGAGCGTCCCTTCCGATCCCAGCAACAGGTTCAGCCGACGCAGCTCGGCGGCATCAGAGAGGGGCTCAAACTCGAGTTGACGGCTCACCAGATCGGCCGCGTTGGCAGCAACCCGCAGCAAAAATCGCGTGCGTTCCGCCAGATCCTGCTGCGCGGTGTCGCGCAGCAGCCGGGCAATGGAGCCCAAAATGGCGCGTGGATCAGGTTCGTCCTGCATCAGCTAGCCCCCGTGAGAAGATTAAAGAGGTCGATTTCGGTTTCCGATGCCCGGCGCGCGATCATGGCCCGTTCCACGCTGTCGTCGATGCCGCTGCGAAAGGTCTCGACCATTGCCGCACAGCTGACGCCCCAGCTGAGGGTGCCCAGAACCTCCCAAAAGTGCAAATGCATAGGCTCTACCATGCCCCCGGCGTCGCGGTAGCCGTCGCATAGCTGGGCCCGGCTGCCAAAACCGCCGGCCGGCTTGTCGATCTGGCCAAACCGCCAGGAATTCACGCAGAACCAGCCCAGATCCTCAATGGGGTCGCCAAGGTGGGCAATCTCCCAGTCGAGCACCGCCTGCAGGCCCTGCTCCGCAACGATCAGATTGCCATTGCGGAAATCACCATGAACAAGACAGTGAGAGCGCTGGGCGGGCGGCAGGTTGTCCTGCAGCCAGCGGAACGCCAGTGCAAAGACTGGCCGTGGAGAGCTGAAGGCCTGATAGCGCCGGTAGAGCTCCTCGGTTCGTATCGCTGCGTCGGCACGGCGTAATGCTGGCAACCGCTCTTTGGGCATGGTGTGAATGCGCGCCATCATGGCGCCGCAGTCATAGGCAAGATGCCGCCGGGTGGCGGCAAAGCGTGGATCACGAACGATGCGATGGCCAAGCGTCTCACCTTCGACAAAGCCGGTGATGAAGCCTCTGCCAACACCATCCTCAGGTTTCAGGACATAACGCAGCGGCGGCACCACGACGCCACATTCAGCGGCCAAGGCGATGAGTGCGGCCTCGGCCTCCAGACCCACTGCCATTTCATGCTGGCGTTCGCCGCCAGGAGCTCGCCGCAAGATGAGCCGCTCCGAACCAGTGGGGCCGACAGCCTCAAACAGCCAAGTTTCCTGGCTGGCGCCAGAAGCCAGACGGCGAAGACCCGAGATCTGCGTACAGCCCTCAAATTCACGCCGGGCAACAGCTTCAAGGCTTGCGGCGATCGAGCCTGCATCGATCACGCTCATTGCCGCTTACCACCACGGATAAAGAGACGGCATGTCGTGGGAGACCCGACCGGGGAACTGCGGCTTGCGCTTTTCGAGAAAGGCCGCAACACCTTCACGCACTTCAGGACTTGCGCCAAGTTCCATGGCCAAGGGTCCATCCACGTGCAGCAACTCGTGATAGCTCGGTGCGCTTGAAAAGCGCCACAGCATCTGTCGTGTCAGGGCAATGGAAATTGCCGAGGTGTTTTCGGCGATCTCGCGGGCAATGGCCTCGGCCCTTGCACTCAGCTCATCCGGGGCGACGACTTCACTGACCAGTCCCTTTTCACAGGCCTCGCGCGCCTCGAACAGCCGGCCGCTGAGACACCAGGAAAGGGCCTGAGGCAATCCTACCAATTGCGGCAGGAACCAGGCGCTACCGGCCTCGGGTACAAGCCCGCGCCGGGCAAAGACAAAGCCGATTTTGGCACCATCCGCCGCAATGCGTATATCCATGGGCAAGGTCATGGTGATGCCGACGCCCACGGCCGGACCATTGATCGCGGCGATGGAAGGCTTGCGGCAATTGAAGATGGCGTCGACGAAACTGCTGGCGCGCCCCTGGCGCTCGCTGCGCGAACCGAATGCCACGGAATTGTCAGCCTTGGTATCGAAGCTGCCAGCGCCTGAAGAGATGTCAGCTCCGGCACAAAAGGCCCGCCCACTACCGCTGACAATCACGACGCGAATGGCATCGTCACGATCGGCACGCTCAAAGGCTTCAGCCAGTTCCCGGCCCATCTGGGCAGTATAGGCGTTGAGCTTGTCGGGCCGGTCCAGCGTAAGTTTCAGGATCGCGCCATCAACCTCGCAGCGCACATGCGCGTCACTCATCAAATTTTCTCCTACATCCGGGCGTCACACGGACGCCCGTGACTTTGTAACATGTTATAGAGAAATGTCGTGGTCAAGCCAAATTGCGGGACCAGCGAACTGTGGCAAGAGCCTGACGCGCCCTGCCCGACCAAACGCATGTGTGTCCCACAAGCATTACGGACATTCGCGCTGCTGTCTACCACCGGTACTATGCCAACGTCGTTGCACCAGGCCTGTGATCGGGGCGGCAGGATATTCGTGATGAGCTCGTCGCGGCCGGAGGTCCTGGTGGCGTGCCATTGCCTTTGCGCCCTGGGTGCAACGCCCAAGCCTGCTCGCGGAAACTTTGCGGCTTCAGATTTCCGTCGATGCCGCTAAGGACAAACTGGCCCATCCCTGCCCTGGCAAGGCGCCGACCTGGGAATTTGCCGTCATGCGCGAAGGGAAGACCCTGATCAGCATCCTGCGGAGACCGCCAGCAATCAGAGCATGAAGCAGCCAAACTGATCCGAATGCCTGCGCTCCGGAAATCTGCCGCGCAGCGGTCCAGCCATGTCGATGCGAGCCGCGAGGTCGGAGTCGGAATAAAATGTGACTGAAAAGATCATGTCACGGCGATAAAGTTTCCGCAGACCCGATGATCCGGCAGTCACGCCGGACAAACGATGCCCCCTGGCCCGCAGCAGGCATCGGCAGACTGAGCCATGCACTTTATCCCTAAAAGTCCGCCGCTGCTGCAGAGACACGCTTCAACTCCCTTGCAGCGGTCGCGCAGCTATCTAGAACCAGTTCTGGCTCTCTCGTCGTCCCGCTTCAAGCCGGAGCGTTCAAGATGCTGCAGACTTTCTCTCAGCCGGATTTCCAGAGGTGCTTGCCAGCCAGGGGTAGCTGCTCCCTTGAGCATGAGGACCACGCCACAGAAGACTGTTGGACCAAGCTCATGTGCGCTGAGATCTCCCACGACCCACTCAAACATGGACGAGCGCAGAATGAGAACAAACTGACGCAGCAATATCTCCGCGCTGATGTCTTTATTGATTGCCCCGGAGGCGATTGCTTCGGAAAAAAGCGGCAGCCAGAAGCCATTCCACCTACGGCTGAAAATGTCCTTGCGCACATCGCTGCTCACATCGAACGTAGCAGCCCAGACCGCGCGATAGAACTTGGCGTCCTTGTTGTAGAATTCGATGGCCAGATCGATGGCGGCAAAGATGCGTTCGATCGGATCAGCCGGCCGCGATTTCGTAAACCGCTCTTGGTATTCGCGCACATCGCCCAGAACCGACCAGATGATGGCATTCTTGGAGCCAAACAGATTATAGGGTGTGGCGAGACTGACACCGGCCCTCTCGGCCAGCAGGCGCATGGATAGCCCCGTGCTGCCATGTTCGCGAATCAAATCATGCGCAGCTTTAATGATGCGCTGGCGGCGGTCTTCCTTGCCGGCTTCCCGGCGGGACAGGGGTTCAACATCCGCGCCGCTCACCTGCTCGCGTTTCGATTTCGGCCTGTATTTATTCGTCTTTTCCAATAAAAACGTCCTCCAGTCTGGGCGGAAACACGCTGGCTTGGTTGCGCCGGATCCGATCGGCGCCACGTTACCGGTTGAAGAGATGTGCCCGGCCTTGCCCCCGGGCAGTTCTCCACCATCAATATAGCGTGTTTCTGAGTTCGCCCAGCCCGAGGCTCTCAGCCGTTGTAATTCAGCTTCAAGCCCGGCCGCGGCCAACGCACTCTGTAAAGCTCGCCACGACCCGAACAGGTAATCCAGGCATCACGCATGTCTGCTCCCCCAAAGCAGATATTGGTGGTCAACGGATCCGGACTTGGAAAGTGCTCGATCGTACCGTTGGGGTCGAAGGCGGTGATGCCACCATTGACGATGGTCGCGACACAGACTTTTCCGCCGGCTTCCACGGCAAGACTGTCAAGAAGTTGATATCCAGGCAAAGGTCCCAGCACGCGGCCCGGGGTCCAAATGTCACTCTGCATCGCGATCTGCCCGGGGGAGGCAATGTCGTATCCCCACACCCGGCTGGTGTAGGTTTCCGAGACCCACACCACTTTGCCATCGGGAGAAAGGCCGACGCCATTTGGCGTGATCAGAGGCACGGGCGCGCGGACGATCCGGGAGCCGTCGGCACGCGCGTAATAGAGCGCTCCCTGGTCGAGCTTGTCCTCGCGCACCTTACCGAGGTCGGTAAACCAGAAGCCGCCATGGGCATCGAACACAATGTCGTTGGGCCCGTTCAGGTTGATGCCATCACAGCGGTCATAGACGACCTCAACCTTGCCCGTTCTGAGGGTTACGCGCTGGATGGAGCCGGTCTTGTAATCATCAGGAACGCCATGAGGGGCCGTACTGCCATCTGGCCGCTTGACAAAGGACATGCCGCCATTGTTGCAGACATAGACGCAACCATCTGGCCCGACAGCCGCACCATTTGGTCCGCCTCCAAGTTCGGCGATGGTTTCCCGCCTTCCATTGGGCGTCACCCGGCTGAGGGTGCGGCGCTGAATTTCAACGAGAACGACCGAGCCATCGGCCATGATGATCGGGCCCTCGGGAAATTGAAGCCCGGAGGCCACCAGCTGAAAATCCATTCCACCCTCCTTCAACATTGTTATAACACGATATAGTTATGCCACGTTCTGTCAACAGCTTCGGCGAAGGCGCGCCGAATGGGTCGCGCGCTCCACGGATGCCGGAGCCGGATACGGGACAGGCGCCCAGCAGCCCTTCCAAGCTGCTTTGGCGATCGCGACAACCGGCTCATTTTGGAAACCCGAACAGAGCTGCCGCGTGGCGGAAGCATGCGTTGTCCGCATTTGCCCTTGACCTGGGTTACCCCGGCATTGACGCAGCCACAGGACACCTGTCGCACTGCTCATCACCCTGACAGCGGCTGGCAGAGACAAGCCTGCCATGCACTTGCATTGCACATTCACCCGCCGGCCAGACCAATGACCGGCTTCAAGCCCGGCACGTTGCCGTTCCGGCGATGCCTGTTCCTGCCTCTGGTTTCCGCTGGAATGCAGGAAAGAACTTATCCTCCGGATGCATTCTCGTGAGGGAGCGATCATGCTGCACCGCGCAGTAGCGTGAGACATATGCCATGTGCTTTCGGCGCAGGTTCAGCTCTTGCGCTCCATGCAATGCGCGCCAAAAGGACGCGCCAGGGGTCTACAGCACAAAATCCATAAATTATTTATTGATACCATAGTCTCGATAGATCTACCTTCCTCGCGGCAGGCTCTTGGAGATCGGGCAATGGCAGTGGACGGTGGACGTTTGGCGGCACGCACCCTCAAAAACGCCGGGGTCGAAATTGTCTTTGGTCTGCACGGCGGACATCTCGATACGGTACTGAAGGGATGCAGGGACGAAGGTATCCGGCTGGTTGATTTCCGCCACGAGGCTGCCGCCGTAAACGCAGCCGACGGCTATTCGAGGGTTACTGGCAAGCTCGGCGTCGCGCTCGTTACCTCAGGACCTGGCCTCACCAATGCCCTCGCCGGAATTACCAATGCCGCCGCCGACGGCCGACCCTTGCTGGTGATCACGAGCTCGCCGCCAACCGGCGAGTCCGAAACACTCGAGCTGCAAGGCGGCCTCGATCTAGTGGCGATGCTGGGTCCGGTTACCAAATGGTCCCACAGGATTTTGGCCGCCCATCGCGTTCCTGACCTGATCGGACTTGGTATTCGCAAGACCCTCGCCTACCCAAGAGGACCGGTTGTGATCGATCTGCCAATCGACATCGCCTTTACTCCGGTTGCGGACGCAGCCATGAGGACGCCTGGTGCGCCGCAGATATCCTCCCCTCCATGCCCCGCGACCGAAGCGACGGAAGCGGCCGCTGAGCTCCTCAAGAGCGCAGAGCGGCCGGTCATCATCGTCGGAGAGGAAAGCCTGGGTGGAGGTCTCAAAGAGCCACTGCGCAATTTTGCCGAAGCCACGGGAATTCCCGTCTTCACCACCACCATAGCCTTCTCCGGATTACCAGGCGGGCATCCACAGAACGGCGGTGGCGTGCAGAGTTTACCACTATGCCCGACCAAGCCCGACCTCGTCATCCTTGCGGGAACCAGACAGGGCATGTTCGCCGGCGGGTCCTCGGGGTCTTTTGTTCCTGCTGATGCAAAAGTGATCCAGCTCAACCCCGACGCCGCTGAGATAGGACGTATCTATCCGGTTGCCGTTGGCCTTGTGGGCGACGTCGCCAAGGGGCTTACCGCGCTCGCCCGCGCCCGCAATTGGCCAGACCGGTCGGCCTGGTGTGCGCAAGCGACCGCCGCGCGATATTTTCCCGACATGATGTTTGGCGCCGCGGCGATGGAGGAGGACGGCATTCATCCGCATCGTATCTCCAAGGAAATTTACCGTGCCACCCCAGACGGCACCATCCTCGTCTTTGATGGTGGCGAGGCTGCAGCGTGGGCCAGCTGGGCTCTGGGTGACAAAAATATCTTCGGCTCGCTCAGCCTCGGCTACCACGGCCATCTGGGCGTCGGTCAAGGCTACGCCATTGGCGCCCAACTCGCCTATCCCGAGCGGCGAGTTCTCCAGATCGCCGGCGACGGCGCCATCGGCTTTCATCTGCAGGAATGGGACACGATGGCCCGGCACGGCCTTCCGATCGTGACCGTGATTTACAACAATGCCTGCTGGGGCATGTCGATCCACGGTCAGGAAGCGGTCAACGGCCCAGGTGGCGATATCATTACACGCCTGGCTGCCACGCGTTACGACAGGGTGGCCGAAGGCTTTGGCTGCCATGGCGAGTTTGTGGATACGGTTGAGGGCGTGCTGCCGGCCATCGAACGGGCCTTCGCCTCGGGCAAACCCGCTGTCGTCAATGTCGCCACATCAGCCAAGGTCGTCCACCCGGTCACCATCAGCCTGCTTGGTGATCTGGCCGCCCAAAGCGAGATCATCGTGCCCTATTACAAAAATATCCCCAAGGCCTAGGTGTGACCTCCCACACCAGAATAGCCGACGGCCGGCGCCTGCGTCGGGCCGACAGCCGTGAACGCCTCTATGACGCGGCGCTGAGCCTACTCGAGCGCCGCCGTTTCGACAGTCTTTCCATCGATGAGATCTGCGAGGAAGCCAATGTCGGGCGGGCAACCTTCTTCCGTATCTACGGCTCAAAGGTGGGACTTCTACTCGAGTTTAACCGCCGCCTTGCCCTGCGGGCAAAGACACGGCTCGAGCGCGAAGAGCCGCGTACGACACGCACACGCCTGCTTGTGATCGGGGAGGAAATTGCCAGCGCATGGAGCGGGGTCAGCCGCGAGGCCACGCTGATCGCCACCGAATTCACGCGGACCCTGACGCTCGCCCATCTTCACAACGCC
>JAKAVI010000263.1:17563-18895 GCA_021817355.1 Pseudomonadota bacterium
CGACAATAGAGCGCGGCATCCTCGACGGCGAAATTCGGGCGGCGTTTTCACCCCAGTTCCTGGGTTCGATGGCGCTCATCTATATGAGCGCGGCCGCTACACTCTGGTTCGAAGACCCCAACCAGGATCTGTCCGTGCTGGTGTCCGAGGCTATTGGCAACTGGCTCGACGGCGCCGGCAAGGGTCCTGACCCATCAGTTACAGCGGCACGCCACCGTGGCAAACGGCGGTGACTTTGTGGCGCGCTTAAGGGTCAGCAGCGCCCCCCGCCTCATCCCAGGTCTGAAGATCATCACTGACAGATCCGCGAAGGCCCAGTGCCGCCACCAATCCTCAATGCGACGTGACGAACGCGGCTCAGCTCTTCGCGATCTGGCTCAACAGTTCTTCATCAATGATTTCCATCCGCCGGTGCTCGAATTTGAGCACGCCCTTGGAGTGAAGTGCGGCCAGCGTCCGGTTCAGATGAATGAGGGTTATTCCCATAGTATCGGCAAAGTCTTCGCGCCGTATCGGAAACTCGAAAGCATTGCCGTTAAGAAATCCGATCCGTTTAAGACGGTCAGCAAGGCTCAGTGTCAGCTTCGCGACACGGGTCTCGGCACTGAGACGGGCTGTTTCCGCCAATTTCAAAAAGAACTGCGAAATATGCTTGTGGTAGGACCTTGTCACCGCCTCGCGCTGCAACTCACTGCTTGTAAGCAGCTCGCCTGCCGCCTTGAGCGGGAACTCACACAGAACAAGGGAGGTCAGCGCCATCACCGAATAGGGCAACGGCTGGGGTCCGCACATCAACGTCATGGGATTGATCACGTCTGCAGGTAGGCTAAAATCCAGGATATGACGTATGCCCTTTGCGGGTAACACATAGCTGGCTGCCCAGCCCGAGTGGGTGATATAAATCGCGTCCGGAACCTGCCCTTCCTTGAAGACAAGATCATAGGGCTCGAACACGCGGATCGAACGCCGGTGCGCGGTTACCAGATGCGGATGCTGTCTGACTGTCGGTCCATATACCGTCAGCGGACCAATCTGGCAGTGCTGACACAGAAGGGGCGCCGATACCACAGATCCCCGCCTGGTCTTATATTCTTTCCCGATATCAGCGAGCATCGCCCCAGCGCTGTACGCGTATGCTGAATTACCAAGCATCGGTACAGCGCCCGTCATGAAGTTCACAAGTACGGTACTTTACGTATACTTCCGAGTAGATCGCATCCTACAACCGCCGAGCGGCCATAACCTTACTTCCATGTAGGATATGAATTGTTCCGGACCATGGATCATCGGATTTGAGCCCCGCCGCATTCAGTCTGTGCCCCGTCTGTCTGC
>JAKAVI010000243.1 GCA_021817355.1 Pseudomonadota bacterium
GCCGTAGACAATCCACGGTTTGACATCCTCGATGGTGAACGCGTGTCCGCCACTTTCGGCATAGGCCCGAAGCAGGTCAGCAAGATCGCCAAAGCCGCCAACCGCTCGCGCCGTGACGCCAAAGCGCCAGGAGCGGGTGCAGATCCAGCCCAGGTCTTCCAGCGGATCGCCCAGATGGGTGAGCTCCCAGTCCAGCACGGCTTCAAGTCCCTCGGGCGAGATGAGGAGATTGCCATGGCGGAAATCGCCATGAACGAGGGTGATCTCAGCCGGCGGTTTCAGCCGGGGCTCAAGCCAGCGAAACGCCATCTCGAAGACAGGGTCCGGATGATCATAACTGTCATAGATGGCGCGATAGCGCGCCAGCTGGGTCGGACCGTCCACCGTCGCCAGCACCGCGGACAGGACCTGCGTATCGACCCTGTGGATGCGTGCCAGCTCCCGGCCACAGGCCTCAGCCAGACGCGGACGGACGGCAGCAAATTCGGCCTCGCGCAGGATCTTGCGGGCGATGGTCTCGCCCTCAAGACGGGCCATCACATAGCCCTGACCGGCACCATCCGTCTCCTTGAGCACGTAGCGCACGCGCGGCACCTTGCCGCCGGCCTCGCGCACGGTCTCAATCACCACCGCCTCGGTCGCAAGCGGCACCGCGGTGGGAGAAGAATGTCCGCCAGGGGCGCGGCGCAGGATCAGATGCTCGGTTGCCCCAGCCACCTCGGCATCGATCGCCCAGGTCTCCTGGCTCGCACCGCCGGACAGGCGCACCGCATCGGTGATCTGGGTGAAGTCAGGCCAGGCCCGGGCCAGCGCCTTGCTCAGGGGCAGGAAAAATTCAGCTTTCATGGTGCCAACAAATCACGAACTGAGCCCGGCAGCTATCCTGTCGTTAGGTAACGGGCGGCTTCATCACGACCAAAAAGATAGAGCAATACCCTGAGGGCCGCGCCGCGCGGGGAGTTCAGCTGCGGGTCCCTGGCATAAATGAGCCGCGCGTCGTCATGGGCCGCGGCCAGGAGTTCATCATGAGCGCCAAGCTCGGCCAGCCGGAAGTCCGCGAGCCCGCTCTGGCGGACGCCCAGAAGTTCGCCGGCGCCGCGCAGGCGCAGATCCTCCTCGGCAATGACAAAACCATCATCGCTCTGGCGCAGCACCTTGAGGCGCTGCCGCGCAATCTCGCTCAAGGGACCATGATAGACGAGAAGGCAGGTTGATTTGCCACTGCCCCGACCGACGCGGCCGCGCAACTGGTGCAACTGGGCAAGACCGAAGCGCTCGGCGTGTTCTACCACCATGATGGTGGCCTGCGGGACATCTACCCCGACCTCGATCACCGTGGTGGCGACGACGAGCTTGATCTCTCCGGACTTGAAGGCGGCCATGGTGGCATCGCGCTCGGGCGTCTTCATGCGGCCATGGACAAGGCCGACCGTGGTGGCACCGAGCGCATCCTTGAGCATGGCGAAGCGCGCCTCCGCAGCAGCAAGGTCGGTGTTCTCCGCTTCCTCGATCAGGGGACACACCCAGTAAGCCCGTGCCCCGGCGGCAAGGGCGCGACGCAGGTGGTTGACGACTTCCTCCAGGCGCTCAGCACTCAGTACGCGCGTGTCGACCGGCTTTCGTCCTGGCGGCCGGCCCCAAAGCCGCGTCACATCCATGTCGCCATAGGCCGTCAAGGCGAGGGTGCGTGGTATGGGTGTTGCCGTCATCACCAGCACATCGACAGGGGCTTGGCCTTTGCCCTGCAGCTGCATACGCTGGTGCACGCCAAAGCGATGCTGCTCATCGATGACAGCAAGGCCGAGATCGCGAAACTCGACATCTTCGCTGAAGAGCGCATGGGTCCCGACCACAATGTCCACGGCCTGGGTCTTGAGCTCCGACAGCAGCGCACTGCGCACAGTACCGCGTTCCCGGCCGGTGAGCAGGGCAAGACGTATGCCGGCAGCCTGTGCCATCGCTGCCAGTGCAGCCATATGCTGACGGGCGAGGAGCTCCGTAGGTGCCATGAAAGCACCCTGCATGCCCGCTTCGACCGCGCTCAGCAGCGCCAGCATGGCAAGCACCGTTTTTCCTGAACCGACATCGCCCTGCAGAAGCCGCAGCATGCGCAAGGGCGACGCCATGTCGGCATCGATTTCGGCGATGGCGGCAAGCTGGGCCTGCGTCAGCGAAAACGGGAGGGCCGCAAGGGCCTTGCTGCGCAGCCGGCCGTCGCCTACCACCGCCCGTCCTTTGCGGCCGCGCAGCCGTTCGCGCATCATGACGAGCGCCAGCTGGTTGGCGAGGAGTTCGTCATAGGCAAGACGGGCGTGTGCCGGCGTCTGTGGCGACAGATCAGCTTCCCCCTGCGGCGCATGCAGCGCCGCGAGCGCCTGGTTGAAGCTGCCCCAGCCGCGCACACGCAGGAAGGCTGGATCAAGCCATTCGGGCATCTGCGGCACGCGTGCAAGCGCGCCGTGCACCGCCCGCCCCATGACCTTCTGGGAAAGACCCTCCGTCAACCGATAAACGGGCTCGATCGCAGGCATCGTCGTGGCCTCGTCCGCGCTCAGTACATAGTCGGGATGGGCCATCTGTATGCGGCCGTTAAAGTCTTCGACGTGTCCGGAGATCACGCGTCTTTGACCGGTCGGCAATTGTCGTTCGATGTAGTCCTTCTGCGGATGAAAATAGACAAGGTCGATGGTACCGGTGTCATCGCCACAGCGCACGCGCATGGGCTGTCTCCGATCGCGGGTAGGCAGATAGGCGAGAACGGTCACCGTGAGCGTGGCAATACGTCCGGGCTCGGCGGCGGCGATGCTGGGCCGGTAACTGCGATCGATGACGCCCACAGGCGGCGCAAGGATGAGATCGACGAGACGGGGGCCCGCCGCCTTGGTGATCAGCCGTTCGAGTTTGGGGCCGATGCCCGCAAGGCTGCGGGCCTCGGCAAAAAGTGGAAACAGAATCGCGGGGCGCATGACGGCGCAAGGATACAGGAGCAAGGCTGAGATCGACAATTGCAGCTGCCGGTGATTGCAGCTGCCGGTGACAGCTGCCGGTGACAGTTCGCACGAATGTGGTTCAGTGCGCCGGGGCGGTTGCGTTTTTCTTCCGGAGGCACCGGTGCGGGGCACGCGGCCTCCACAAGGATGAGAGATCCGGTTTTTTCCGGGGACTTGATCTGGCCGGTTGGGGGCAGGGCATCGGCGCCCCGCCATCTGCGAGGGCAAAGCGGCGCTCATCGCGCCCGGCGGGGATAGCTCGGGACGCAGTTCTGGCTGAGGGACAAGGTTTCCGGGCGCCCGGCTCCTGCGCCAACGCGCTACTGGAATGTCAATCGCCAAATCGCTATATCGCACGCCATGAACGGCTCAGACCTCGACGATGCGCCTGAAAACGCCCGCCGCAAACGGCTTTATTTTCGTTGCCTGCGCCGTGGCTTCAAGGAGGTCGACCTCGTCTTCGGTACCTTTGCCCGCGACCGGCTGGCAGGACTGAATGCGGCCGAACTCGACGCCCTGGAGGCCCTCCTTGAGGCCCCCGACCACGATGTCTGGCTCTGGCTGCAGGGCAAGAGCGACCTGCCG
>JAKAVI010000045.1 GCA_021817355.1 Pseudomonadota bacterium
TCGCACGCGCGCCCGCACGGCCAGCGAGCCGGGATCGAGGAGACATCGCCGTGGCCCACGAACTGCGCGCGCTCGGCGCCACCGCCCGTCCCGGCCTCGACGGCATCGACCGCGATCGCGACGGGAGCAAAATCCAGATCGTCAAAGTCAGCCGGAGCCTGCGCCTCGGCGCCGTCTGCGTCGGCCAGCGCGGCCAGTGCGTCCATCGCCTCACTGTCATGGCCCTCGGCAAGCGCGGTACCTGAACGGGCGGCGGCGACATGATCGGCGAGATTGTCACCGGCGCGCAGCAGGATCTTGACCACCTGGGCATCGGCACTGAGGGTGCCGGAACGGATGTGGTCGAGCACGGTCTCAAACTGGTGCGCGAAGCGCACCAGGGCATCAAAACCGAAGGCGCCACCGCTCCCCTTGATGGAATGCACGGCGCGGAACACGGCATTGATGGTCTCGCTGTCTGCCTCGCCGCTTTCCATAGCGATCAGGCCTTCTTCCATGGCGAGCAGAAGTTCCTCGCATTCCTGGAAGTAGGTCTGCTTAATGGCTTCCATTGGGTCCACGATGAGCTCCTGTGTCAGGATCAGGGGGCGACGCGGGCGACGGCAGCGGCCAGCTTTCGCGGATCGAAGGGTTTGACGATCCAGCCGGTGGCACCGGCTTCCCGGGCACGCTGCTTCTTGGCCGGCTCACTCTCGGTGGTCAGGACAAGGATCGGCGTGGTGCGGCTGGATGTCGTGTGGCGGACATGCTCGATGAAGGCATAGCCATCCATGCGTGGCATGTTGATGTCAGTGATGATGACATCGACCTCGGGATTGGCCGCAAGAACTTCCGTGCCATGCTGGCCATCATCGGCCTGCACGACACGGTAGCCCGCATCGGTGAGGGCGGCGCGCAGCATATCGCGCATGGTTTTGGAATCGTCGACGGTCAGAACAAGCTTACTCATTTTCATCTCCGTCCAGTCCGAGCGCAGCAGCCAGATCGAGCAGGGTGGCAGCACGGCGCAGAGAGAGGGCACACTCGCCAAAGCCGAAGCCGGTTTGACGCGCGGCACAGGTCTTTGCGACCACCGCCAGCAGCTGCAGGCCAGGCGTGGACACGCGTTCGACCTCTGCGGCCTCAACCCTTATGGCGCCTTGCGCCATGGCTATTTCGAAGACCGGCTTGAGCTCGACCGCCGCGTTCATGTCGAAGAGCGGCGGCAGGTTGATGATGGTTACGTCATCGCTTTGCGGGTTCGGCATTACGTTACTCCTCTGGCGGCTCAAAATTCCCGCCAGTCCTCCTCATCGGCGACCGGTTTGGCCGCCACCGCCAGAGCAGCACTGCTGCGGCGGGCAAGTGCCGGCCGCTGCAGTCGCAGATCGGCTGGGCTATCGCCTTCGCTGCGAGGCGCGGTCCGGCTCTCACGGGCTGGCATACGGGTGACCACCGGAGCGTTGGTCACCGTGAAAAAGCCGACCATGCGGGTGAGTTCAGAGGTTTCCTCGGCAAGACTGCGTGAGGCGGCGGTGGATTGCTCGACCATCGCAGCATTCTGCTGGGTGACTTGATCCATCTGGCTGACAGCGACATTCACTTCCTCGATGCCGGTTGACTGCTGCTGTGCTGCCTGGGCCATGTCGTTGACGAGTGCGTTGATGGCAACAACCTGCTCGACGATGTTTTTCAGTGCATCGCCGCTTTCGCCCACGAGCTTGACCCCGGAGCTGACGTGGTTGCCTGAATCCTTGATGAGCGTCTTGATTTCCTTGGCGGCTTCGGCCGATCGCTGTGCCAGTGCCCGTACCTCGCTGGCCACCACGGCAAAGCCCTTTCCCGCATCGCCAGCGCGGGCCGCCTCGACGCCGGCGTTAAGGGCGAGCAGATTGGTCTGGAAGGCGATCTCGTCGATGACGCCAATGATGTCGGTAATCTGCTTCGACGAACGCTCGATCTGCCCCATGGCATCGATGGCGGTCTCAACCACACAGCCACCTTCTTCCGCCGCTTTCTTGGCGGTGCCGACGATACTGCCTGCTTCCTTGGCGTTTTCGGCAGTGCGCTTGACAGTGGCGGTGATCTCCTCGAGCGCAGCCGCTGTCTGCTCCAGACTGGCCGCCTGCTGCTCGGTGCGGCGTGAGAGGTCATCGGCTGCGCTGGCGATTTCGCCCGCGCCCGAACTGATGCCGGCCGCACCCGTCAGCACCGACTGCAGGGCTTCCTCGAGACGGGCGCCGGCAGTGTTGAAATCATCGCGGAGCTTGGCAAAGGGACCTTTGAGATCGGCCGAGATGCGGTGGGTGAGATCACCTTTGGCCAGGGCCTCGAGGCCGGCACCAATGCCTTGGACGATGACCTTTTCCTGCTCATTCTTGTGGGCTTCAATCGCATCGAAATAGGCGCTGATAGCAAGGTCCATATCGAGAAGAACGGCGGTATTGATCGCGCAGAGGACGTCGCGCAGTTTCCTGGGTGACCAGCGATAGCGGGCCACTGCCACCTCGACGAGACGGTTGAGTACATAGCGATAGCCCGCCAGATACCAGCGCGGCTCCAGTCCGATCCGCTTGTGGGCAAGGCCGATGCGGTGGATGCTCTCGAAGTAGGCGGCATCGAAACTGCCGGAGAACAAGCGTTGCCAGTGTGTCGCCTGCGCCTGCTTGAGGTGGTTCGTCTGTGTGCCGACGAGCCGGGCCAAATCGGGCTCGGTGGTGACATATTCATAGAAGCCGTCGAGGATCGACTGCAGATTGGGTTCTACGACACCCCAGAACTCTCGCAAGGTGCGGACGGTCATGTCGGTGACCTGGGCAAAGCGCAGGCGCCCTTCACGGTCAAAATTGGTCGCTTGATTGGCCATGTCAGTTTACCTTCTGGTCTCTTGATGTCTTCATTTGCATGACGTGAAAAATCCCCGGCCCGCCATGAACGTGGTGAGCGGACTGGACCCCGCTGTTGCGGCAGTCGTGCGGGAGGAAGTGGGATCGCAAGCGGAAAAGTTCCGGACGGCCCGAGGACAAAGCCTTCAGACGTGCGACAGGTCCGGCGTAAAGGAGGCTGACGGGATTGAAGATGATCGGCTGACGGTTCCGCGAGGAGGTCGCGATTGCCGTGTTTGCAGTCCGTCGCGTTCTGGTTGTGATCACCAGCCTGAGAGGTTTGACGCGATGATAGCCTGAAGCTGCCTTGCCGGCAGCATGGGGAAGGCGCGCATAACACCTGACGCGTGCGAGCCGGCAGGATATGACGGTACGAATTTGCTGATCATTTCTGGGTGCAACGTGAAGCGATGAGCCGTGAGGTTCCGCACAAAGCTCCTGACCAAAGAATTGTCCGTCCGCCCGCAACGCCCGCTCACTCCCGAAAGTGAGCGTAAAATTGCCGGTTTATTCTTACTGCGCATTTAAGCGCACAGCGCATTTTCCCTGCGCTAAATCTAACATCTGGATTTTAGAACCAGTTGTTTGCTGCATCATGCAGGATTGGAATATAAACATAGATCAAGATCGTTCGCTGTGCGGGTGAGGATACGAATAGAGTGCGTGTCTATCGCATGGCCTAGCTTCTTCACATCCTGCTGGGCACTG
>JAKAVI010000225.1 GCA_021817355.1 Pseudomonadota bacterium
GTCGTGGCTCACGCGGCGTTCAACGCCTGGCCAAGGTGGCCGACCTCACCCAGGCTTTTCTATTCGCGCGAGCCCACTCGCCGAGCCAAAGGGTGATGGTAGAGGAATATCTCTGTGGCCCTCAACTCTCCACTGAGAGCCTGGTTTGCGACGGAAGAACCTTCACTCCCGGACTTTCCGATCGTAACTACGAATTTCTCGACCGTTTTGCTCCCTACTTCGTGGAAAATGGTGGCGACCTGCCGAGCCGCCTTCCGACCGTCCAGCAGGCCAAGGTCAAGGACGTGGTACAGCGCGCCGCAGCTGCCCTTGGCATCCGCAACGGCACTGTTAAGGGCGACATCGTCGTCCATCAAGGTGAGCCCTATGTCATTGAACTGGCCGCAAGACTGTCAGGAGGATTCTTCTGTACGCGCGAGATACCGCTGAACACCGGGGTCGACTTTGTCGGCTGTGCCTTGCGTCTTGCCTTGGGTGAAACCATCAGTGCTAAGGACGCCGAACCAAAGCATCTTATCCCGGTTGTGCAGCGCTACGCCTTTCCGCAGCCCGGCCGCATCGTGTCAATCGAGGGCGCCGAGGAAGCCCGCGCCATTAGCGGTGTCGAAGACGTCGTCATCACAGCACGTACCGGCGATGTCATAGCAGCGGCCGGCGACAAGCGTCCCTCTGCTGCCATGGTTCTGGCCAAAGGACCAAGTCGGGAATACGCGCTAAAGGCTGCCAATGACGCACTGGCCTGCCTGCGTATAAAGACCCAATGAACGCCCCCCTGATTGCGCATACCGATGCCAAAGCCTGCGCCGGATGGCTGCGGGTATTTGCCTTTTTTCACCTCAACATCGCCTTTTCTTCCATCGAGGAGGAGGCGCGGGACGCTGTCATTGCCCGATGCTACTGGCCGCTGCTTAAGCTGAGCGACAAGCATCCTCATATCGGGCTGGAAGCAAGCGGATATACGCTGGAAGAGATTGCCGCGCGTGATCCAGCCTGGATCGAGGCAGCGCGGCAGCGTATTGGTGAGGGACGGATCGAACTCATCGGCTCCGGCTACAGCCAGATGATCGGCCCCTTGGTGCCAGCGCGGGTGGTGGCGGAAAATCTCAAACACGGCAATCTCGTTTATGAACGCCTGCTCGGAGTGCGGCCCAAGGTCGCCCTCGTCAATGAGCAGGCCTATTCGGCCGGGCTTGTTGGACATTATCTTGATGCCGGCTACCGTGCCATCCTGATGGAGTGGGACAATCCATCTGCGCACCATCCCGAATGGGATCCGGAGCGACGTTTTTTGCCGCAATATGCCGAAGGAGCGGACGGCCGTTCAATTGCCCTGTTGTGGACCGACACCGCGGCCTTCCAGCAATTACAGCGCTATGCACATGGCGATATTTCACTGACAGCCTATACCCGCTATGTGCGGGCACGGCGCTCCTTGGCGACGCGTGCCCTATGCCTTTATGCGAGCGACGCGGAGATCTTCGATTTTCGTCCCGGTCGCTTTCGCAACGAGACATCTCTCGGCGATGAAAGTGAGTGGGAGCGTATCGACCGGGCATTTAGCGCGGTCACCGCGCAGGCTGGCATCAATCTGATCGGTCCGTCACACGCCTTGAAGCTCATCGGCCGCGAAGGCGGCGGTCACGGGATGTCCCTGCAAAGTGCCTCCGCACCGGTTCCAGTCAAGAAGCAGCGCAAATACAACCTGTCGCGCTGGGCAGTGACCGGGCGGGACAACACCGCGATCAATGCGGCCTGCGAGCGCATATATCGTGGCCTGATTGACGGTGACGCGGAGGCGGCGGAGTGGAAGGAACTTTGCTATCTGTGGGCGAGTGATTTTCGTACCCATCTGACCGAGAAGCGCTGGCGGGCCTATCGTGTGCGGCTGAGTGCGGCCGAAGCCAAATGGTCTGCACAAACAAATTGTGCCTATCCATCGCGTATTGCCGAAGCCGAGCCCTGCAGCGGTCGCTACATCAACATCGCGACCGATCATGTTGTTTGCCGGCTCGACCGCCGTCGGGGTCTTTGCCTCGATCATGCGCGGTTCGGTGACCGGCCGCGTGCCCTGGTGGGCAGCATACCTCACGGTACATTCAGCGACATCAGTCTGCAGGCCGACTGGTACACCGGGGACTGTGTTTTCGAAGCGCCCGGTGAACCCAAGATTACCGACCTTGAATGGTGTGACGCATTCCGCTGGCGCGACCAGGATGGAAGTCTTGTGGTGCAGACCGCGATTGACACTCCCAAGGGAGTCATCGAAAAAACGCTCCGGTTCTGTTCAGACCGGCCGCGCATCGAGTTTGACCTGCGCTTTCACTGGTCAGACTGGGACAAGGGCGTGCTCCGGCTTGGCCACGTGACCCTGCTCCCTGATGCCTTTGACTGGCAGCAGCTTTATCTTACAACACATAATGGCGGAGTGATCGCCGAACGTTTCGACCTGTTCGGAAAGACGGTCGAGCACGGTGCGCCCGTGTCGTTCCTGGTTTCAGCCTCGCAGGGACTTGGCCTGACCGAAGGCTGGGCAGAACTTGCTGATGGCCAGACAAGACTTAAGATCGAGGTCGACCGCTGCACTGCGCCTTTACTGGGGCTGCTCACCCACAGGCACAGTTCCGGCAGCCATTTTTGCCAGCTGATACTTTCGGCGCTTGAGCTTGATGAAACCCGCAAGCCAAGCGCCTATCGTGATGGCCCCCGCCGCTTTCGCTTTGCGCTCGAGACCGTCTGACTCAGATTTTGGTGTCGATCAGATGGATACGAGCCTTGCGCATGTAGTCGCGCAAACGGCCGAGATCACGGCTATCCCATTCGCGCAGGACGGCGCCGGATACAGGATCGATGAAGCGGTAGACGAGTTCGCCGTCCTTGGGATCCTCGCGGACTTCGAGGCGCATGGCGCTGGCGTCGGTTTGACTTTGCCGTTCGGAGGGCGAGCGCTGATCGTCGGGGTGGCCCTCGGTCCCGGTCTGGGTACTGCTGGTCGCAGCCACCACCGGATTTGGGCTTTCCAAGGAAGTAGCGGACGAAGGCGCGTAGCGGGCTGCCCCGCGGCCGATGCCTCTTGTGTTTGAGATCGTGTCGACCATGTTCCGACAGAACCTCCGTCCGACAACTTCTTGACCCACCTACCACGTGCCTTGGGACGAACCTGTCGTCCCTTCCGGCGAGCAGGGCAAGGAGTGCATATGCACCCCTTGCCGCACTCAGTATTACCGGAAGAGAGACAGCGCGATCTGCGGCGCCTGATTGGCGATGGCAAGAGCCTGCGCACCGAGTTGCTGCTTGGTCTGCAGCGCGGTGAGCTGGGCGCTTTCCTGCGCCATGTTGGCGTCGACGAGATTGCCGATGCCGGTATTCAGGGCGTTCGTCAGTTGCGAGACGAAGTTGGCCTGGACCGAGAACTTCGCCGAGCCGGCAGACAGGGTAGCCAGAGCCGAGTTGACGTTGGTCAACGAGGTCTGGATGGTGGCGACCATGGCCGAGGCCGCCGCCTGGGTAGAGATGTTACCCGTCGACTTCAGGGTCACGATCGTTCCGGACAAGGACATGTTCTGTGCC
>JAKAVI010000148.1 GCA_021817355.1 Pseudomonadota bacterium
GCAAAAGATGGAGAAAGCCAATGCGCAACACCCTTTCGGCCGATGGTGAAATCTTCGGCACCACGATCCTTTATGCGGTCATCATCGTGCTTCTGGCGGCGATGACCTCGGCGATGGTCGCGGTATTTTCGGTGCCTCGAGTGGTGCAGACCGCTCAGACCGCCTCCGCCTCAATCCCCCTGGCAGCTGGGGTCTCAGGGCTTGGCTAGGGACAAAGCGGCCGATTTCCTGTCCGGCTGGGACCACCAGGAACATTTACGGAAGGTGACGCGACCGTAAAAAAGGCGCGCAACTGTTTCGGAAACCGGCTATATTGATTCAGTCAAAGGGCAAGCCGGCAATGGCCGCTTAACAAAGAGCGGGCCGGAATTATGAGGGCTTAGCCATGGACGCTCCTATTCACGCAGCGAATCAAGTCGACAAGGGTGAGGCACTTCCTCGCCTTATTGCCATTGTGGCGGGTGTACTTATTCTCGCCATTGTGGTGGGTGTTATAGTTTTTTCCGGTATTTGGAATCCGCCAGCGACGACCATGAAAATGGTTCATTCAGCGCCGCAGACCCAGCAGAACGGGTAGGTCCCATGAATGCAAGGGCGGATTGGCCCCGGCCTCAAAGCCCGGGCTAATCCGCCCTTTCGTCCTCAAGTTCCACCTCATGACCCCACAGTCGGCGGATATGGGCGCGTACCTGTTCCTTGCTTGTGCGATGCAGCGGTACCCCATGGTGAGGCCTGTAGGTCAAATGAAGCGTGCGCGAGCTCTGTAAGTTGGCATGCGCCACTTGGATATTGGGATCGGCCAGCGTCACATCATAGAGGCGGGCGAGAGTGGCGCGGGTGTCGCGATAGCCTCGTTCGTCGTGGATATGGGTCACCTGGTAGGCCCCGGCGCCGGCCTTGTCGTGGAGAGCGAACAGGCGAAGCTTGCGCATCAGGTGCGGGCTCAGAAACTGTTCAATGAAACTTTCGTCGCGGTAGTTCGCCCAGGTGTTACGCAGCACCGCCATATAATCGCCCGTTCCAGCAAAGCTCACAAACCATTCCCGATCCTCGGCGGTCGGATCCTCGGCGATGCGCTTGATGTCAGCCATCATGGCAAAGCCGAGGGCATAGGGGTTGATACCGGAAAAGCGCGGGTCGTCGAAGTCCGGCTGAAAGACGACGCTCGTATGGCTGTGAAGGAATTCGAGCAGCGCGCCTTCGCTGATCAGCCCCTTGTCATAGAGGCGGTTCATGATGGTGTAATGGATGAAGGTGGCACAACCTTCGTTCATCACCTTGGTTTGGCGTTGGGGGTAAAAGTACTGGGCAAGGCTGCGCACGATGCGCAGGATCTCCCGCTGCCATGGGCGCAGACAAGGTGAGTTCTTCTCAAGAAAATAGAGGATGTTTTCCTCGGGAAGCTTGCTCTCGGAGGTCTCCATCTCGTCAGCATCGTCGATGGGGGGAGCTGCTGGACCATCGACCCCGGCCGGCAGGGTGCGCCACAGCTCATTGTGGGCCTGTTCCTCGTAGCGCAAGCGAGCGCGCACCTTCTCACGCTGGCGCTCGCGCGAGGGACGGGGTGGGCGCCGGTAGCGGAACACCCCTTCATTCATCAGCGCATGGGCCGAATCGAGCGTGCGTTCGACCTCCTCGCGTCCATAGCGCTCCTCGCAGGCAGTGACGTAGCGCTTGGCGAACGACAGGTAATCGAGGATGCCTTCGGCATCTGTCCATTGTTGGAAGAGGTAGTTGTTTTTGAAAAAATGATTATGACCGAAGGCAGCATGGGCCATGACGAGGGCCTGCATCGACATGGTGTTTTCTTCTAGCAGATAGCAGATGCAAGGATTTGAGTTGATCACCACTTCGTAAGCAAGAGCGGTATAACCGGCGCGGTAAAGCGCCTCCTCACGGGCAAAGAGCTTGCCGAAGGACCAATGGCTGTAAAGCAGCGGCATCGCCATCGACGAATAGGCATCCAGCATCTGTTCAGACGAGATTACCTCGATCTGATTGGGATAGACATCAAGGCCAAGTTCACCCAGGGCAATTTCCTCGATGGCCCTGAAGGTGCGCTCAAGGGTGGCGAAATCCCATTGGGCATCGCTGAACAGGAGCCCCGTCATCCGCTCTCCTCCTTAAGGAATAGCTCGCGAAATACCGGAAAGATGTCGGAGGGCTTGGCGATGCGCTTGGTGGCGAAATTTGGCCACCGCGTGGCCAGCGCGCGATAGGCCCGCCACAGTTCGGCCCCGGATTCCTCACTGGCGAACACTTCCATCTCACGTTCATCGAGGATTTCGATATAGGCGTAATACTGGCAAAGCGGCATGATCAAAGTATCGAGCATCTCGACGCAGCGCCGTGCATCACCGGACTGCGTGTAGCCATCCGATGCCTGGGCGGCATAGATGTTCCAGTCAGCGGTGGCATAACGGGACTTTTGTATCTCGAGCATCTTGTCGAGCGCGGTCGAGACGATGGTGCCACCGGACTGGCGTGAATAGAAAAACTCGTGTTCGTCGACCTCCTGGGCATCATGGGTGTGCCGGATGAAGACAACCTCGACCTTCTCATAGCGCCGCCTGAGAAAGAGGTGGAGCAACATGTAGAAGCGCTTGGCCAGATCCTTCTCGCGCTCGCCCATCGAGCCGGACACGTCCATCAGGCAGAACATGACAGCCTGGCTGGTCGGAACCGCCTGTTCGGTAAAGGAGTTAAACCGCACGTCGATGGGATCGATGAACGCAACCCATTTGCGTCGCGCGTCGAGTCGTTCGATCTGCTGGCGCAGCGCAACAATCCGTTCTTCCTGCTCGGCAAGCCGCGGCGTCGTACCCAAGAGTTGTTCGAGTTCGTCCTCAAGGGCCCTGATCTCGGCCAGCGACGGGCGTCTTAGCGCGAGCCGCCGGCTGAACGAGTTGCGCATGGTGCGCACCAGATTGATCTGGGTCGGCGCGCCGGAGGTGGTGATGCCCGCCCGCCGCCAGCTGCGCTGCGAGGTTTCCTTGAGGGTGGTGCGTATCAGGTTGGGCAGTTCAAGATCTTCAAAGAAGATGTCCAGGATCTCATCCTGGGTCATGGTGAATTCGAAATCATCCTCGCCCTCCGCGGCGAGGGCGGCATCCTTGCCAGCGCCGCCTGCCCCAGGTGGCGGCTTTTTGATTTCGTCGCCCGGGGTGAACTCCTTGTTGCCCGGCAGCACGAAGTCGCGCTCGCCGCCTTCGGCCGGGTCCAGGCGGAAGCGTGGCTCGGAGGTTCCCTGGGTCGAGATCTTGATCTTGCGTGCCTTGTCGACATCGCCAACCGCTGCGTCCTTGAGCGACTTCTGTACTGCATCACGGATCTGGGCGCGTGCCCGGCGCAGAAAGCGCTGGCGGTTCCCCAGGCTCTTGCCCTTCGGATTGAGCCTCCGGTCGATGAAGTGGGTCAAGTCAGCCCGCCTTGTACACCCGCATGTACCATTCAACCAGGCGCCGCACCTGACGCGGGGTGTAACCGCGCGCCAGCATGCGCTTGACGAACTCATTGTGCTTGGTCTGGGTATCGCTGTCCTTCTTGGAGTCGAAGCTGATG
>JAKAVI010000375.1 GCA_021817355.1 Pseudomonadota bacterium
CCGATCTTCTTTACCGCGCTCGTGGCGATTGCCGCCAGAATTGCGTCAGCCGGGAGCCCGCCGGACCTGAGCGTTGCGGCGAAGATCTCCGGATCAGCCATGTTGCGCGCGTCCTGCCACATCGCCCGGAAGATGGCCCGAATGTAATCCTCCTCACACTCCAGCTGCTGCGCGGCGACCGCGCCCCGCATCAGGCTAAGTGTGTTGACCGGAAAATGCGGGTTCATCGTGAAGGCGATGGCATGGCGCCGGCGAAAGCGGTCGAACTCGAGCTGCTCATAGGCAAGCTTGCCCTTGATGTGGGCAAACGCAAGTCCGGGCGCCTGATTACCGGTCAGCTTGAAAAGACCGCCAAGCAGAATGGGCACATAGGTCGCCTTAACCCCGGTGCGCGCCTCAAGTTCGGGCAGCACACAATGGACGAGATAGGCATTGGGGCTGCCAAAATCGTAATAGAACGCAACATCCACCATTACCAGGGTTCCATATAAGGCCGCAGATCAAGTTCAAAGGTCCAGGCATCGCGAGGCTGCGTATGGAGCTGCCAGTAGACCTCTGCAATCGCCTCTGGCCGCATCAGCTGATCAGGCTTCAGCCCCGCGACAGCCTCATCACCGCCACGCATGCGGATGCGCTCGCGCACGAACGCAGTATCGACACCGGCATCGATCACCAGATGAGCGACATGAATGCCCTCAGGACCTAGCTCGCGGGCCATGGCCTGGGCCACGCCACGCAGACCGAATTTGGCGGCGGCGAAGGCTACATAGCCGCTTTGACCACGCAGCGAGGCCGTCGCGCCGGTAAAGAAGATCGATCCCCGGCCCCGGGGGCGCATCCACTTGGCCGCTTCCCGTCCGCTCAGAAAGCCAGCATAGCAGCCCATTTCCCACACTTTGCGAAACACCCGTTCGGAGGTTTGCCCCAGTGCAAAGCGCACATTGCCGCCAATGTTGAAGATGCAGGCGGCAAGTGGCGCCGCCGCCTCCGCGGCCGCGAGAAAGGCACAGACCTCGTCTTCCTTGCGTGCGTCAAGCGCCAGCGCCTCGCACCGGCCTCCTTTGGCGCAGATCGCATCTTTGAGCGGAGCAAGTCTGGCAACATCACGCCGACCCGCGAAAACGATATAGCCTTCACGCGCAAAGCGCTGACAGATGGCAGCGCCGATGTAATCGCCGGCGCCAATCACGGCCACCGATGCGTCAGGCATGGCCGGCCTCCCGCGTCCCTCCTCAGCGTTCTAGATTTGCGGAGAGGCCAGTGTCAATGACAGCAGGCAGCGTCCGCGCTCCGGGCACCAACGCTCGCCCCGAGCCGTCGGACACCCTTTCGGTCAAAGCTCCTGCCGTCTCGTCATCCCTCCTCTGCGGAGCTATTCGCGAAGTCCGTAGCCGCGGGCGTAAAGCCGCCACACCACCAAAAAGAGCACGGCGGCCAACGCCAGCGTGACGGCCGGGCCCAAGCCGGCCGGCGCTTCGCTGAAACCGATCATCGACTGACGCAGACCGTTGATGAAATAGAAGAAGGGGTTGGCCCACGCCATCCAGCGCAGCCATGGCGGCAGCATCGAGACGGTGTTGAAGACACCTCCGATGAAGGAGAGCGGGGTGATAAAGAAGATATTCAGGATCGTCAGCTGTTCGAAGTTCTCGGCCCATAGCCCGACAATCTGGCCGGCCAGTCCGAACACGATCGAGACCATGATGATCCAGAACACAAAGGCACCAAAATCGGAAATCCGTGTGGCGCCAAAGATCAGTGCCAAGAGGAGAATGCCGATAGCCGTAATCAGGGCACGCGCGATCACTACCGCGATGACACCCGCGATCATCTCGGCATAGGTCAAGGGCGCGACCAACGTCTCTTCCACATAGCGCATGAAGCGGGCGAAATAGACCTGGCTCGATGACTGCAGGAAGGATGCATTGACCACGTTCAGCATCACAATACCAGGAAGTACAAACTCGATGTAGCGATGCCCGGCAATGAGCGCGATGCGGCTGCCGACGACGTAGCCAAAGATGAAGATGAACAGCAGTGCCGAAATCCAGGGCGCAATGAAGGCCTGGATGGGCACGCGCATCAGGCGCTTGGCTTCCCTTCGGATGATGGTGAAAAGACCGATCCAGTTGACGCCACTGATCGGCGGCGTTGTCTCCAGTTTCCCCGTGTCCATGTTCACGCTCCCGCCGCCGCCGCCAGATGATCGGGCTTGGCGCCGGTGGCCTTCAGATAAGCCTCCTCGACCCCGCCAGCTTCGCCGATGAAATCGCGCTTGGGTGCGTGTCGTACGATCCGGCCATGATTGACGATCGCGATCGTACGGCACAGCCGCTCGATTTCCTCCAGATAATGGGAGGTGAGCACGATGGTCTTGCCCTCCGCGTTCAGCTCCTGCAGGTAGCGCCAAAGATCCAGACGCAGCTCGACGTCGACCCCCGCGGTAGGCTCGTCGAGAATGAGCAGCTTGGGATCATGCATCAGGGCGCGTGCGAGGATGGCTCTGCGCTTTAGTCCGCCTGAGAGCTGGCGGAAGCGCTTTTTGGCATGCTGGCCAAGATCGAACTTGTCGATGAGAAGTTCGGCACGCGCCTTGCGCTGACGGGCGGTGAGCCCGAAATAACCGCCGACAAAATCGAGGATCTGGCTGACGGTAGCGAACTCGTCGACATTGAATTCCTGAGGGCTGAGCCCAACCAGCCGGCGCGCGGCGCGATAGTCCTTCACCGCATCCACGCCGAAAATCCTGATCTCTCCCGAAGTGGGTGTGGCGATACCGCAGATACAGTGGATCGTCGTCGACTTGCCCGCACCATTGGGCCCCAGAAAGCCAAAGAAATCCCCTGGCGCAATGTCCAAGGACAGGTCTTCGACGGCAACCGTGCCGCCGCGATAGACCTTGCGAAGATGCGAGATTGCGAGTGCGGGATCCATGTCGATTCGATGTTGTGGCTGCCGGCACTATACAGATGCGCGAGGCGACGGAAAGCGCTCCGCCTCGCCGGCTTCATGCGCAGCGTGCATAGCGCCCCTGCAAGCGCTCAGCGCCCCTGCGCACGGGCTATCCGCGCCAGGGGGCGGCCCCATTCATGAGCGGGCGGCAGCCGGTCTGGCGTACCACCGACTTTCACCGGACGCTGATAGCGTCCGGAACTCATCAACCGGTCGTAAAGTACGATGCCGCCGGCCATGCCGACATTGATGGAAAAGCGGGTGGGTATTTTGACCACAAAGGCGCAGGCATCCAGCAGCGGACCCGACAAGGACATCCGCTCGGAGCCAAAAACATAGGCCGCGCGCGCCGGATGGCGAAACCGCGGCAGTTCGATGGCGTCATCGGTGAGCTCAACGCCAACAAGGGCGCAGCCCACCGGCAAGGAGAGATCCTCCGCGCGCGGATAGCGGTAGACCGGCATCTGGCCGGCAGCGTGCGAGGTATCCGAACTTTCCACGTCCCGCATGCGCAGCTGGGCATTGATGGTAAAGAAGAAGCTTGCCCCGAAGGCGTGGGCAATGCGCTGCAGATTGCCCACATTCATGGCCTTGGAGACACCATC
>JAKAVI010000421.1 GCA_021817355.1 Pseudomonadota bacterium
TATCTTCTTGCCGGACCGCCAATGCGCTAAAGCAAGAAGGATCCAAGGCCCTGCCACTCAGGGTCGGGTAGCTGCCAGGAGTTGTAATGAGCACTGCGTTTGACGAGCGCCGCCGGGCGCTGGAGGAAAAATGGGCCCACGACGAGGAGTTGCGCTTCAAGGTGCATGTCCGGCGGGCCAAATTGGTGGGCCTGTGGGCGGCCGCGGAAATGGCCCTGAGCCAGGGCGAGGCGGACGCCTATGCCAAGACCCTCGTTGCCCTGGATATGTCCCGGGGCGGTGATGAGGAGGTGGTCCAGAAGATCCATTCCGACTTTGCGGCCAAGTCCATCGTCCGTACCGAGCACCTTCTGCGCGCCAAGATGGCGGAGTTCCTCGAACTGGCCAAAGAGCAGGTGATGGCCGAAGGCTGAGCCGGCTCGACCAGGCGCTCACAGCAAAGATTTGCGTTTGGTCACAGAATGCCCGGCCAGCACCCGCCCTCTCCGTGCCCAGCGCATTTCAGGCTCCTCGCCTTCGCCCAGCTGGGCGCCCCTACGGGCCCAAGCGCGGCGGCAGGGGGCGGCATGGCTGCCCCCCGCACCGTTTTCCCTTCGGCCGGTCCCCGGCCCTGCCACATTGGCCTTGAGCCGCCCGTGGCCCCTATTGCCAGCTGCGTCTACCGCCCTCTGCCGGTTTTCCGCACAGTCTTGGGCCCTCAGCTGCCCAGAGGCAGGCTTTCAACATTGGCAAAGCGACCATAGGCCGAAAATTCGACGTCGAAGCGCAGGATGGACCGGCGCAGCAGAAGTCTGACCGGCACCCGCCAGCTTACGGTGTGGCCATCCCATAAATTGCCGTCGATCGACGGCACAATGCGTTGCCCTCCAAGTGTGAGGGAGCTGGCGCGCAGCACTGAGCCGGGCAAGGTGACCGCGAAAACATAGACGTCCCCCCGAAGCCGTCCGGGCAGGATTTGTGCCATGCTCAGCCTGCTTTGACCGGTCATCTGCGCCACGGCCTTACGGGCATTGGCGAGCAGAAACGTCCGGCGCAACTGCACCTTTGCGGGACCCAGGCCAAAGAAGGCGTGACCGCGAACCCGCAGCGATATGACGTCAAAGGGAAGCCTGAGCTCCGAGAGGCTGGCAAAGCGGACGCGGGCAGTTTGACGCACCAGGCCATGGCCAGCATGTGTAATTACCGCTGGAGGTAGGCCGGCCAGATGCAGCGGCCTTTCGGCAAGTGCCTCGCCGACAAGTCCTTGCGCTGCAATCGCTACCGCGTAACTGCCGCTGCCGTCGCGATTGATGTGCAGGCTCTGGTGTACGTCAAAACAGCCACTGAGGCTGAGAGCAAGACCAAGACACAAGGCGCTCCGCCATAGCGCCGCCGCGCATCGCGAATTCAGCGCTCGCCAGGGCAACAGACTCGGGCTGGATGTCATCGTTCGCAACTTTACGCCAGTCAGACCCTTGGATCTATGCTGAAATGGGCGTGGCAACTCTCTCGATGATGGCAATTAGCTGTTGGGGCGAAGCTGGCTTGCGGACCACGGCGCTCGCTCCCAGCTTTTGGGCGGCGCCCAGAAAATCATACTGGCCACTCGTACCGCCACTGAAGACAATCACAGGTACCTCGGGATGAAGCCGGCGAACGTCCAGCAGCGTCTCAATACCATCCATTCCCGGCATGAAAACATCGAGCAGAAGAACGCAGTTGCGATGACGTTCCAGCAGGTTCAGGGCCTGCCGCCCATCGTCGGCGGTAAAACTCTCAAAACCCGCCCGCTCGAAACAGAATTTATAAGTATTCCGCACCAAAGGGTCATCGTCGGCGATGATTACGGCCGTCCTTGCTCTCACCTTTGACCCATCCCGCCTCGTTCCGGTCGACTATTTCGTGTAACCCTAAAACCAAGGTTAATGGGACACCCATTTGCGCGCAGAAATAACATTGGTCGCAGGCGCGGGCGCCCTGGCAGGACACCCCAGGAGCCCAAATGAGGTCTCTGGCTCCACACCCTCTCCACGCACAGCCTTGCTCGGATCCTGGCTGCAAGTTTGCCTGCCCGATCCCCCTCAGCTCTTTCCTGCGGCCGAAGCACGACGCGCCTCACGCGGTGGAATTCCATGCCAGAAGGGCACAGCCGGCGGGCACCCATGAGCGAGCCCACCCTTTGCAGGATTGAAAGCCTGCGCGCTGATCTGACACCCCCTCCGATAAACCCGCTTATTTGGCCAGAAGCACGGCAAAATAAATCAGGACAGCGCCTGATATTGTTGCGAGCGAGGTCATGCTCTTGGGGTGGGCATGAAAACTTTCCGGTACCAGGTCACTTGCCCCAAGATAAAGAAAAAATCCCGCAAACAGCGACAGCACGAGAGCAAAGCCCTCTTCCGGTAAGCGCAATAGAAGAGTGGCGGCAATCCCGACTAAGGGCGCCACGGCATCTGCCAATACCCAGTAAGTTGCCTGCCTGCGGCTGCCACCATTGCGGAATATCACATTGGCGGTGTTGATCCCGTCCGAAAAATCGTGCGCGATCACGGCCGCTGCAACGACGAGGCCAATGGCCGAGGACACCTGGAAGGCAAAACCGATGGCCAGGCCATCGCAGGCGCTGTGAATGACCAAAGTAAGCCCGCCCAATATCCCTTTGGTCCAATAGCGGTGCCCCGTTTCCGCAGCTGGCTTCTGCGCCATACGATCGAGCAGCATGTAGAAAAGAAAGCCAACCCCGGTCAGAAGCGCTGTGAAAGAGACGCTATGAAACTTCTGGGCAAAGCCATACGCCTCAGGCATCAGATCAAAGAGTGCAACCCCCAGAACCGCGCCGGCCGAGAAACCGAGGATAAGATGCAAACGGTCGCGCAGATGCAAGGCGAGCGCGCCACCGGAAACGGTCGCAAGAAACACGATGGGAGCAACAAGAAGAACCTGCACGTCAGCTGCACCGGCCGCATGCATGGCACAAGCAGGAGCCGGACCATGTCCACGCAGACAATTGCAAACCACTGCCATGCGCTGGGATGAGACCCGGCCTTGGGCGCTCAGTCTGTCGGACTGCGGCGGTCATCATGGGCTTTGCGAACGTCCGTGCATCGTGCGAAACGCTATCATCGCGCACCGTAACATAGGCAAGGCCTGCTGGCGATGCGTTCTTCAGGACTGGCGCCTCAGGCGGCGGCGATGAAACCAGCCGATCCAGTCCGTGCGACGGGCCGCCTGTGACTGACCCGCGCGTCAGTCATTTGCCAGATAGGCGACCAGCTCTTTGATTTGGCCATCCGTCAACCGCAAAGCCGGATGGTTCATGGTTGCTGCGACCCGCGCCTGGGTACTGAAGTCGATGAGCGCCTGGTTCAGATAGGCTGCATGCTGACCCTCAATCCTTGGCGTGGTGGCGACACCGGCGCCTTGTGGACCATGGCATTGCGCGCAAGCCCGGACCCCGGGGGCACCGCGGTGGAAGAGAGTGCCACCCTTCTTGGCCAGGGGGCCCTTCGCAACAGGCAGGGTGGGTGGCTGTGCCGCGTAAAAGGCCGCCAGAGTTTCAATGCGCTCCT
>JAKAVI010000313.1 GCA_021817355.1 Pseudomonadota bacterium
GGCGCCGCCCGACACTTTGCCATCATCGTGACGATGGAATGCATCACGTAATCGTTTCCAGGGCCACCAAAATAGGGCAGACCACCGGTGACCGTCAGACCACGCGGGTCATCCTCGGCGATACCAAGCTCGGCACATCCGATTTGCACGGCGCTGGGAAAGCAGGAGTATAGATCGATAAAAGCCATATCGGACATGGTCTTTTGCGCCATGGCCAGGGCCTTGCGTCCCATCATCCGGATTGCCGGCGAGGAGTGATAATTGACCCGCTCGCTCACATTCCAGATGTCATTGGCATCACCACAGCCATGCAGAAAGACCCATTTCTCGCGGGGGATGCCGAGTTCCTGCGCCTTGCCCACCGAGGTCATGACCACGGCCGCGCTCATATCGACCTCGATCACGGCATTGAGATATTTGGTGTAGGGAAAGCCGACAAAGCGGTTGCGTTCAGAGGGGGTTGCAATCTCTTCCGGCGAGCGAAAGGTCGCAAACCAAGCATAGGGGTTTTCGGACGCAACTCGGGAAAAGGGCGAGAAGAACTTCCCCAGCCAGCGCAGATGTTCCTGCGGCGTGTGACCTTTCTGGCCACGCAGCGCGTTCTCAAACAGCGCATAGGTGTTGACCGGAAAGCGCAGGCCGTAGGCGCTCTCATAGGCATTGGATCCGGCGCGCATATCGCCAATTTCTTCTGGATCGCAGCCAGGATCTGCATCTGCGAGTTTTTGCCAGCCAAGATCCATGCCCGCCTTCATCGCGCCGAGGAAACTGGCGAGGTATTCCGCGCCGGCCAGAAGTGCTGCGTCGCACTGGCCGCGCGCAATTTCTTCGGCGATGCGGTTGACCAGCCATTGGGGGGTATTGCCTCCGGTCGCCGTGTAGAGCATGCGCCGCGCCGACAGTCCAAGGCGGCGGGCCAGTGCCAGCGGCGGATTGCGAAACAGCCGTCGCGTCAGGCGTCCCTGATCACCAGGAGAGTCCGCGGTAAAGCGCACGACGGCTACCGTGTCGATGGCATCGGCAAGACCTGGCGCGAGGGCATCATCGAGCGCGGCCCGCGCCGGACGCGCCAGCATGCCGATGGGATCAAGACCCTCGGTAAGCCGGCCCTCGCGGGCGGTGCGTTGCGTGAACTGCCCGCCACCGACCAGAATCGGCGTGCGCGGATCAATCGCATTCATGTTTCAGACCTTTCTTTTTCCGAGATAGTTTCGAAGCCGCGTGATCGCCTCGGCGAGCACCTCCTGGCGCTTGCAAAAGGCAAAGCGAACGAGGTGATCAGGCGTTGCGGCTTCAAAAAAGGGACTGAGCGGCACCAGCGCAACCTTGGCCTCCTTGACGAGGCGCAGGCAGAAATCGCGATCACTCTGCGCGCTTAGGGCGCGGATCGATGCCGTCAGAAAGTAGGTACCTTCACAGGGCAGAATCTCAAAGCCAAGTTCTGTCAGCGCCGCAGCAAGAAAATCGCGCTTGGCCTGCAAAGCCGCGCGCAGAGCCAGCGTAAATCCCATTTCATGTTCAAGCCCATAGGCGATACCCAACTGCAGTGCCGGCGAGGTCGTGAAGGTCAGGAACTGGTGCGCCTTGGCCGCCACCTCGAGCAGCGCGGCCGGACCCGTGACCCAGCCAACTTTCCAGCCGGTCAGCGAGAACATCTTGCCGGCAGAGCCAACGCGCAGCACGCGATCCTCGAGCCCCGCTATCGCCAGCGGCGAGAGGTGTGGTTTCCCGTCAAAGGTCAGATGTTCATAGACTTCATCAGCAATCACGGCCGCCCCGGTGGGCCTCACCACATCGGCCAGAATTTCGAGCTCAGCGCGACTGAACACTCGCCCGGCCGGATTGAGCGGAGTATTGACGAGGACAGCGGCGGTAGCAGGACTGATCGCGGCGGCCAGGTGTTCTCGACGCAGCGTAAAAGCAGGTGGCTCAAGCACCACCCGCCGTACCTTGGCTCCGGCGCTCTGGGCAATCGGCCGATAGGAATCATAGGCCGGTTCGATGACAACAACCTCACGCCCGGCACTGGCCAGACCATAGATACAGGACGCCAGCGCTTCGGTAGCTCCCGACGTCACCAGCACCTCGGTGTCAGGATCAAACTCAAAACCGTGAAACCGTTTGGCGTGGGCGGCAATGGCGGAACGCAGTGCCGGCAGGCCCCGCGTGGGCGGGTACTGGTTGGGCCCGCTCCGCAGCGCCTCTGCAGCGGCTTCGCGAATGGTCTCCGGGCCATCTTCATCGGGAAAGCCCTGGCCGAGGTTGATGGCCCCGTTTTCAAGCGCAAGCGCGCTCATGACGGAAAATATGGTGGTGCCCAAACCGGCAAATATGGGGTTGAAGCTTGGTCCGGCGCTCATGGATTCACCTCGTGAAGACCTGAGCTTTGCCGGCCAATTCGAGCGCTGACAAGGTTTCTATTTGTGCCCACTAATTAGGCTAACTGCTTCTTTTTTGTGCATCAGCTTGCCGGATTGACCGACTTTTCCGCAGATTTGCCGGCTTTAGCCCCGAACTGGCTGTGGATCCTGTACAAGGCCTATGGTCGCCTTGGCGCGAACTGCTTAGCGTCGGAGCTGATATTCCGGTGCCAGGTCGCCCCGATCTGAGCCCACCTTACCAGAGCGCGCCCATGAAAAAGATCGAAGCCATCATCAAGCCGTTCAAGCTCGATGAGGTGAAGGAAGCCCTTCAGGAAATCGGAGTTCAGGGTATCACCGTAACCGAAGCCAAAGGTTTTGGCCGGCAGAAGGGCCATACGGAGCTTTATCGTGGAGCTGAATACGTCGTTGACTTCCTGCCCAAGGTCAAAGTCGAGGTCGTGCTCGCCGATGATCGCCTCGAGGCTGCGCTCGACGCGATCCAAAAGGCCGCACGCACCGGGCGTATCGGCGACGGCAAGATTTTTGTCCTCTCTGTCGAGGAAGCCATTCGCATCCGCACCGGCGAAACCGGTACGGATGCGCTTTAGTCCAATTTGTCAAAAACAAGCGAGTGCGAGAGACGGCCATGTCCAATCCATCTGAAATTCTCAAGACCATCAAAGAAAAGGAAGTCAAATTCGTTGACCTGCGCTTCACCGATCCGCGCGGCAAGTGGCAGCACGTGACCTTCGATCCGGCCCTGGTGGACGAGGAATTGCTGACCTCCGGCACCATGTTCGACGGCTCCTCGATTGCCGGCTGGAAAGCCATCAATGAAAGCGACATGACACTGCTCCCGGATCTGACCACCGGCTTCATCGATCCGTTCTTTGCTCATACCACGCTGTCACTGACCTGCGACATCGTTGAGCCCTCAACCGGCGAACGTTACGATCGCTGCCCGCGCTCGATTGCCAAGGCTGCAGAGCAATATATCGTTGCCTCAGGTGCCGGCGACACCGCCTATTTTGGTCCGGAAGCAGAATTCTTCATCTTCGATGACGTGCGGTACGACACCCAGATGAACAAGGGCTTCTACTTCCTTGATTCTTTGGAAGGGCCTTATAACTCGGGTACCGAATACGAAGCTGGCAATCTGGGTCAT
>JAKAVI010000290.1 GCA_021817355.1 Pseudomonadota bacterium
GGCTGCAGCCCCATCGGTCAGGTGATTGGACCAGCCAAAACTGACCCGCAGGGCCCCATCCACCAGATGCGGTGCAACGTTCATGGCCCTTAAAACGTGAGACTGACCAACTTTTCCCGAGGAACATGCGGCTCCGGAACTGATCGCGATGCCATCGAGATCGAGCGCCATCAAAGCGGTTTGCGCAGAAATGCCAGGCAGGGCAAAATTCGATGTGCCGCCGAGGCGAGGTGCGCGCTCGGAAAATATCACGACATCGGCGAAGACTTCTTTCAGATCGCGTTCAAACTGATCGCGCAGATCCTTAAGCCTCCTGCCTTCTGAGGCTGCGTCCACGGCCATCGCTGCCCCAAAGCCCGCGATCGCTGCCACGTTCTCGCTTCCCGCTCGCCGCCCCTTCTCCTGACCGCCACCCACCAACTGGGCAGCAAACGGCGCGCCCGGGCGCACGAGGAGAGCACCAATCCCCTGCGGCCCACCCAATTTGTGGGCACTGAGGGCGATATAGTCAGCTGCAACCTCAATTCGCCCTGCCCCCTGAACCGCATCGCAGACGAACAGGGCTCCTGCCGCACGGGTCAGTTCCTCAATCGGCGCAACCGGCTGAATAGCCCCGGTTTCATTATTGGCTGCCATCACACAGACCAGGCTCTGCCCGCTGCCACGTGCTAGCCATTGCGCCAAAAAATCGAGATCAATCACGCCTTCGGTGCTGACCGGAAGGTGATCGATCTGCAGGCCCGTTTCCCGCTCTCCCAATGCCCGTACCGCCGCAGCCATGCAGTCGTGCTCGATCGCCGAAACCAGCACCCGGGAAATTGGTCTGCCCTCTGCCTGGGCACCATAAAATGCCCCCCACAAAGCCAGACTGCAGCTTTCCGTTCCACCGCTGGTGAACACCACGGTGCCAGGATCGACGCCCATGCGCCGCGCCACCAGCGCACGGGCCTGTTCGATGATGGCGCGCGCGGTGCGGCCGGAGCGGTGCACGCTGGAGGCATTGCCGCCAGACCTGAGAGCCCGCAACATCGCCGCGCGCGCTTCGCGGCGCGGTGGCGTGGTGGCATTGTGATCCAGGTAAATCATCCGCGTCTCATTCGGCGGCCACAGCCTGCAGGGCAGCCAGGGCGTGAGCCCGCCCCAGAACCCGGCGCTCCACCACATCGGCGAGCGAAACCGTGGCCAGAAATACATGGATATGCCGGCCGAGTTCCTCCCACAGGTCATGGGTAACGCACCGTCCTGCCGAGCCGGTGCAGCCCTTGGCACTGCCTTCACGGCAGCGCGTCGCGGTTATAGGCTCGTCGACGGCAAGAATGATGTCAGCGATACGGATGTCCTCAGCGGACCGGCTGAGGCGGTAGCCGCCTCCAGGGCCGCGCACGCTCTTGACCAGCCCCCCCCGCCGCAGCTTGGCAAACAGCTGCTCCAGATAGGACAGTGAAATTTCCTGCCGTTTGGCGATCTCTGCCAGCGAGACCGGCCGGTTTGCCGCCTGCTGTGCCGCCAGATCGGCCATCGCCATAACCGCATAGCGTCCCTTGGTGCTCAACCGCATATCGACCCTCGTCTTTATCCTCTGCCGGCGAACTGCCCGTGTTTATGCTTGCTTTTTCAGGGCCGCTTCGGTGTAGAAACGGCTCCCCACCCGCTGTTGCGGCGCAGCGCCGCTCCGACGGAGGAAGGGGATATAGATATTCCGACTGTCATGGTCAAGAATTGAACGCGCCATATAGACCCTCATTCCCGGGACATGCTGCCTCACCCGGGGCTTTTTGCAACGGACCTGGGTCGCAAGGGGAAGGAAAGTCAGAGTGAAAACATCAGTTATTTGCCCCGCAGCCCTGACAAGCCGGAGAGCTCTTCATGCCTGACATCATTCTGCCCGGCCCCGCTGGGCGCATCGAAGCCCGCTATCAGCGTCAGAAGAGCCCCGGGGCTCCGATGGCCCTGGTGCTGCATCCCCATCCGCAGTTCGGCGGGACCATGAACAACCCCTTGGTCTATGATCTCTTTCACATGTTCCACCGGCTGGGATGCACCGCCGTAAGGTTCAATTTCCGGGGTGTGGGGCGCAGCCAGGGCGCCTTTGATTCAGGCGCCGGAGAGCTATCTGACGCGGCCGCGGTATTGGATTGGATGAACACCCTTTACCCCAATCCGTCCTTTGTCTGGGTATGCGGCATTTCTTTCGGCGCCTGGATCGGCATGCAATTGCTGATGCGCCGACCCGAGATCACCGGCTTCGTCTCGATCGCGCCGCCTGCAAGCATGTATGACTTTGCCTTTCTTGCCCCCTGCCCGGCCTCCGGGCTGATTGTTCATGGCACCCGCGATCAGGTGGTGCCGGAAGCTGATGTGCAGAAGCTGGTCGACCGGCTGACGGCGCAAAAAGGTATCAAGATCACCTACGACAAGATCGAAGGCGCCAACCACTTTTTCGACAAGCATGAAGGCGAAGTGCTTGAGGCCGTCGAAGCCTATGTCTCAAGAACGATGGAGCACCCGAACGAGCGCTAGGGTGTTTCCGAGGTCAGCCGCAACCTCGGGTCTACCGGGGCGCACGACACAACCGGCCGCCGCGCATCGGCTCCGGCACACCTGTGGTGCTGGGCACGGAGAGGGCGAGGCCACGCTCAGACCGAGCAGCAAGGAAGGCGAACGCCTCGGCTTCCAGAAAATCGCCCCGCCAGCCTAGGTTTTCGGCTGTCATCACCGGGGCGTTCAGACGCTGACGCAGTTCTGCCATCAGCGCAGGATTATGCCGCCCGCCTCCACACACCACCCAAAGCTGAGCTGGCTGGGCAAAGTGCGCGCGCGCACGCGCGATGGCGGCGGCAGTAAAGGCGGTCAGTGTCGCAGCACCATCGGCCGCATTAAGGTGCTCCACACTGCGCAGGCCAAAATCCATACGATCGAGTGACTTGGGTGGGCGACGGGTGAAAAAATCATGCGCGAGCATTTTTTCCACCACCGTCTCATGAACATGCCCCGCTCGGGCCAGGCGGGCATCTTCGTCCAGCGGCCGGCCGGTGTGCCGCAAGGCCCAGTCATCCAGCGGGGCATTTCCCGGCCCGGTGTCAAAGGCCAACAGTTCATCCTGACCCACCCAGGTGACGTTGGCGACCCCACCAATGTTGACCACGGCTACCGGCGGCTTAACCCCAGCCTCAGCCACCAGGGCGGCATGATAAAGCGGCACGAGAGGAGCCCCCTGCCCCCCCGCACCCACATCCGCAGTTCGAAAGTCGTGAACCACATCGATTCCCGTGAGCTGGGCCAGACGCGCGCCATCACCCAGTTGTAATGTCCAGCGCTGCTGGGGCCGATGCAGCACCGTTTGTCCATGAAACCCCACCAGAAAGATTGCCTCAGCCGACAGGCCAGCCTGTTTGAGGAGGGCGTCAACGGCATCCGCATGGGCGTCCGTGAGCGCCCGTTCCACCTCGCGCAGTTGCTGCGGCAGCGGCGCGCCCGCCTCGAGCTCCGCGGCACAGTCGATCGCCGCACGCAGCTGGGCGCGAA
>JAKAVI010000066.1 GCA_021817355.1 Pseudomonadota bacterium
ACACTTTTATATCATTGATGGATATCAAAGTCATGGCGAAGCTGCCGAAATGAGCGTACCGCGGTCAACGGCAAACGCCTTGCGCGTGGTAATGCACATGTGGACAGGGCGCGTTGTGACGACGCTGCAGCTGTTACCGCGGCTCGCAAAGTCGCCTGGATTGGAGTTGCCGGCAATCAGTATCGGCTCGTGAAAGAGGGCAAATTATTCAGCTGAGGGCCGCCGGTAGGTCGTTTGACGCAACGCGTGCTCTTTGTGAGGAGGAGCCATTTGCGTGGCTCTTTGCCGCCCATCACCGGCTATTCCACCGCCGCAGCTGAGATTGCAGCTGATAAGGCGTCGGCGCGAGCTTGGCGGCAATGGGTGCCCTTATCGGCGCTCATGACCGTGGCAATGTCCTTGAGAGGCGCGCGCGGCGCGACCTTGAGCTGTGCCGCGCTTGGCAGCTGATGGCCCGGCCGGAATTCCCGCTATTGCCCCTCCCGCGGCGGCCCGGCCAAGTCTGTGAGGCTGAGGCGGTGGCAGGTTAAGTTCAATTTAGGCAAAGAAAATACCTTTGGGTGTGCTGCCTTGATACAGTGCGGCGTATCGCAGGTTGAATTGTCCAGGCAACTCTGGCGTAGTGGGCTTCGGGGTACTGCTTTGATGACCACCGACCGATCACCTTTGGTGCTTGTAGCCGATGACGATCAGCTGCTGCGGGCGATCCTTGAGCATAAGCTGGTGAAGGCCGGCTATCGTTTTGTGGGTGTGACCAACGGTCAGGAGGCGCTGGAAAGCGCGCATCTACTCAAGCCATCGGCCATCGTTCTGGATGCCATGATGCCTGTACTGGACGGCTTTGAGACGTTGCGTCGGCTGAAAGCCGATGCAGCATTCAAGGACACTGTGGTCATCATGCTGACTGCCCTGAAGCGGGAGGAGGATGTTGTGACCGGTTTGCGCGAGGGCGCGGCCGACTATCTCAGCAAGCCCTTTAATCCCGACGAGCTCCTGGTCCGTCTGGCGCGTCTGCTACCGGAGGCACCGCCTGCGTCATGACCGCTCGACGTCTGGCTGCGATTGTGGCACTAGCTCTTCTGAGTCCGTTGCCGGGTTTTGCGCAGGCTCCCAATTTGCTTCAGCGCGGCATCGAGGAGCGGCTTCACGGAAAGTTTGCCGCGGCGATTGCCGACCTCAAGCTCTATCTAAAGTCGGCCCCCAATGATGCAGATGGTTGGCTTAACCTCGGCCTCGCCTACAGCAATAGTCACCATTACCGGGCCGCTGAGCAGGCCTTAAAGCGCGGGCTTGCCATTGCCCCACATTATGCGGATTTGCGCCTTGCCTATGCGCGTCTTGCGTATTTTCAGTCGCACAATGCCGAGGCCCGCAGGCGTTTGGCGCCACTTCTCGCCGGGCCCGCCCGCCAGGAGGCTGAAGGACTGCTGGCCGCGATCACCCGTGCCGAGCAGGCTGGAAACGCGCCACCCTGGCGCGTCGATGCCGATGCTTCTTACAGCATACTGTCGCGGAACCTGCCGGCCTGGAGTGAAGAAGATCTTGCCATTGCCCGCAATCTCGACCGGCGCACCATATTGAGTGTTGGGGTGCAACAGACGCGCCGCTTCAACATCGACAATACCTATCTGCATCTGGCAGTCAGCCATAATTTTGGTCCGCTGGATGTTCTTCTGGGCTATGGCGGGTCTCCTGACGCCGTCTACCGTCCCCGAAATCTGCTTGAAGCCAGCCTGACTGCACCCTTGTTTGGCATCGGCAGAGACTGGCAGGTTGTTGGCGGGCTCGACGGATCTTTTGCCTGGTATCCTTCGGGCGCCGTCGATTCGCTGCAGCCGGTCGTCACGCTGGCGCAAGGCGATGCAATGTCGCTTTCGGCGCGGTATATCCACACGCGTGCAGCAGGCCAGACGCTCTCCGGCTTTGCACTGCGGGGCATGGCCAGGCTGGTAAAAGGTCTGTTTTTGAACCTGGGCTACGCCAACGCCCCTGACAGCAGCGCCGGGGTAACCTACAAGGTAGAAGCTGTCAGTGTTGGCTTTACGGTCAATCTGAATGCGACTAACGCGCTGCAGCTCTCCGCAACCCGTGAAACTGGTGCTCCCTATACCCGTACCGATATTGTCCTTGGCATCACGCACCGGTTTTAGAGATGATCGGTGTTCAAATCCTCTGGCCCCTGGCATGGTATCTGGCCGCAATTGCGGTGACCGGGATGGTCCTGCTGATTGGCGTACGGTTTCTGCGCGATCGTAGCGATCACCATCATCGCGCAACCTCAGCGGACATTCTCGATGTCTATATGCGTCTGATGTATGGCGAGGCCTCGGCACTTGATGATCTTGGGCCCTACCTGAAGCGACCGAGCCTTCTTGCCGAGTGCCTGCTTAAGGTTCTGGACCTGGTGCGTGGTGGTGACCGCGCCCGCATGCTCGACAAGCTGGCAGAGTCCGGACTGGTGGATCTTTTCCTGAGCAATCTTCATAAGGGGGCGACGCCAGAGCGGGTGAGAATGATCGAAGCCCTGGGCGCCTTTGACCGGGTTGAGGTCAAAGCCGCCCTTAGCCGGATCGTCCATGATGAGGACGACATCAATCTGCGCCTAGTCGGGGCTGCGGCGCTCATCAAGATGGATGTTGATGTCGATGTGAACCAACTGATAGGCAGCATCGAGGCCCGCCGCGAACCATGGTCAGGTTTTCTGGCGCAAGTTCTGCGCCTCACTGCCGAACGCGAACCGGCCAGATGTGAGCAAATTCTTGGGCGTAGCGATCTGGACATGGCAGCGCGCGTGCTGGCAGCCGAGGCCCTCGGTGGTGTCAGTGATTACCGCGTTATCCCGGTCCTTGCGCAGGCTGCCCGCGATGCCAACCCGATGTTGCGCGCCGCCGCAACCAGTGCCCTGGGGCAGCTGATGCATCCTGCGTCCCTGCCGGTGGTGCGCGATGGCCTCAGCGATGAGGCCTGGCGGGTACGTTCGGCGGCGGCGAAGGCTGCCGGCGAAGCGGGCTTTACCGAGCTGGTCGACGGGCTTACGCCGCTGCTCAGCGATCCGGTGTGGTCCGTTCGCTTTCAGGCCGCCGAGGCGTTGGCCAAGTTCGGACCGGAGGGCGTCGCGCTTTTGCGCAAAATTGCTCATGGTCCAGGGGATGCGGCGGGGCGGGCCGCCTCTCTGACACTGGCCGAACGGGAACTGACATGAACGCCGTGATCGCCGTGATCATCCATGTGCTTGCGGTTTCTGCCTCACCCATCAGTCTTCTGGTGATTGGCTCCGGGCTCCTGCAGAATATCATCTACGTCTGGCAGCTTGTCCTCGCGGGAAGGGCGTTACGGCGGCGTCCCCCCCAGGCAGCGATGGGGGAGCTGTGGCGGCACTTTGCCGACAATGCTCCGCCAATCGCGCTTCTTGTGCCGGCGTTCAATGAAGAGGCGACGGTGGTGGAGAGCGTGCGGGCGCTGCTGGCTCTGCAATATCCGAACTTCGAAATCAGCTGCTGGAA
>JAKAVI010000265.1 GCA_021817355.1 Pseudomonadota bacterium
AATCAGATCCGCATGAAGATTGGCATCATGTTCGGCAATCCCGAAACAACCACCGGCGGTAATGCGCTCAAGTTCTATGCGTCGGTGCGCCTTGATATCCGTCGCATCGGCGCCATCAAGGATCGTGACGAAGTGGTCGGCAACCAGACCCGCGTCAAGGTGGTCAAGAATAAGGTTGCCCCGCCGTTTAAGCAGGTCGAGTTCGACATCATGTATGGCAAAGGCGTCTCCAAGACCGGCGAACTCGTTGATCTTGGGGTCAAGGTCGGCGTGGTGGAGAAGTCGGGGGCCTGGTTCTCCTATGACGGCCAGCGCATTGGGCAGGGACGGGAGAACGCCAAGCAGTTTCTTGCGGATAATCCGGACATCGCCGCCAAGATCGAGGGCCAGATCCGCGAGTCGGCGGGCCTGCTGGCGGACGTCCTTGTCCATGGCGAGGAAGAGGTTAACGCGATCGCTGACGAGTAAGTCGGCCCGGCCGAGGCGAAGCGCGTCCGATCAATTGTCGTTCCTGTTGGCATGGGAACGACTCCGGGAGGGGCGCTCCGCTTCGGGGCGCCCCTCCTTTTCGCTCCCCGGGCCGTGGTGACAGCGAGCCGCGGTCCCGCTACATACGGGGTATGAAAAGTCTTGCTGAAATCCGCTCGAACTTCCTCGAGTTCTTCCAACGCCATGGCCATGAGGTTGTAACCTCCTCGCCCCTGGTCCCGCGCAACGATCCCAGCCTGCTGTTTACCAATGCCGGCATGGTGCAGTTCAAAAACGTGTTCACCGGTCAGGAAACGCGCACCTACTCAAGGGCTGCCAGCGTGCAGAAATGTCTGCGAGCCGGTGGCAAGCATAATGACCTTGATAACGTCGGCTACACCGCCCGCCACCACACTTTTTTCGAGATGCTGGGCAATTTCTCGTTTGGCGATTACTTCAAGGACGAGGCGATCGCGTTTGCCTGGCAATTGCTCACCCGTGACTTTGCCATACCGGCCGAGAAGCTCACCGTGACCGTCTTCGCCGAAGACGACGACGCTGCGCAGATTTGGAAGAAGGTGGCGGGGCTCAGCGATTCGCGGATCATCCGGATTGGGACCAGCGACAATTTCTGGTCGATGGGCGACAGTGGCCCGTGCGGCCCGTGCTCCGAAATCTTTTACGACCACGGCGACCATATCGCTGGTGGCCCGCCCGGTTCGGAGGATGCTGACGGTGACCGCTTTGTGGAGATCTGGAATCTTGTGTTCATGCAATTCGATCAGCAGCCCGGGGCGGAGCGGATACGCCTGCCCAGGCCATCGATCGACACGGGCATGGGACTTGAGCGGATCGCTGCCGTTCTTCAGGGCGTGCACGACAATTACGACACCGACCTGTTTCGGCATCTGATCCAGGCATCGGCCGAGCTGAGCGGACAGGGGCATACCGGGGCGCATGCGGCCAGTCACCGGGTGATTGCCGATCATCTGCGCTCCACCTCATTTCTGATCGCCGATGGCGTTCTTCCCTCCAACGAGGGTCGGGGCTATGTGCTGCGCCGGATCATGCGCCGCGCCATGCGGCATGCCCATCTCTTGGGCGCCAAAGAGCCGCTGATGTACCGGCTGGTGCCGGTCCTGCTCGCCGAAATGGGACAGGCTTATCCGGAACTCAAACGGGCCGAGGCGCTGATCTCGGAAACCCTGCGCATCGAAGAGCTGCGGTTTCGCGATACCCTGACGCGCGGATTGAAACTGCTCGATGAGGCCAGCGAGCAGCTGTCCAGCGGCGACCAGCTGGCAGGCGAAACGGCGTTCAAGCTCTATGACACCTACGGCTTTCCGCTCGACCTCACCGAGGATGCCTTGCGTGTGCGCGGCATTGGGGTCGACCGCTGCGGATTTGAGACCGCGATGCAGCGTCAGCGCAGTGAAGCCCGCAAGGCCTGGGCCGGATCCGGAGAAGCCAGTGATGACCGCATCTGGTTCGAGCTGCGTGAGGAATTCGGGGCGAGCGAGTTTCTGGGCTATGACAGCGACATGGCCGAAGGCACGATCCTTGCCATCGTTCGTGACGGCAGTCGCGTTGCGTCGGCCAAGGCTGGGGAAACGGTACGGATCCTGACCAACCAGACCCCGTTTTATGCCGAATCCGGTGGTCAGGTCGGCGACCAGGGCGCCATGTTTTCCGCCAGGGGCGCTGAGGCCGAAATCCGCGACACCGAAAAAAAGCTGGGTGCCCTGCATCTTCACGTCGCGGTCGTGTCGCGCGGGGAGTTCAGAATAGGCGATGCGGTCGAACTGCGCATCGATGCCGAGCGCCGCCGCGCCACACGCGCCAATCACTCGGCAACGCATCTGCTCCACGCTGCACTCAAACGTGTTTTGGGTCCGCATGTGGCGCAAAAGGGTTCGATGGTGGGTCCGGACCGCTTGCGCTTTGATTTCAGCCACCCCAAGGCCCTCAGCGCGGCGGAACTCGAATGCATCGAAAGCCAGGTCAATGCCGTCATTCGTCAGAACAGCGACGTCTCAACCCGTCTGATGCCTACGCAGGAGGCTATCACTGCCGGCGCCGAAGCACTTTTCGGCGAAAAATACGGTGATGAGGTGCGTGTCCTGAGCATGGGCGATGACACTGGCGGACCCAAGCCCTACTCGGTGGAGCTCTGTGGTGGCACCCATGTGCGCCGCCTGGGTGACATCGGCCTCTTTACAATTTTAGCCGAAAGTGCGGTTGCAGCCGGCGTTCGCCGCATCGAAGCGATGACCAGCGAAGCGGCCCGCCTTTATCTGACGGCACGGGCGGAACTGGCGCGGGAGGCTGCGGCGGTGCTCAAGATGGCTCCCGCCGAGCTACCGGCGCGGCTCCAGCAGCTGAACGAAGAGCGGCGGCGCCTGGAACGGGAGCTGTTCGAGGCCCGCCGGGCCTTGGCGCTCGTCGGTCCTGGCGACGCCGGTGCCGCAGCGGAGGGCCATGAGAGGATCGGCAGTGTCGCCTTTCTCTATCGTCCGCTGCGCGACTTTCCCACCAAAGATCTGAAATCCGTTGCCGATGAGGCCAAGGCCAAGCTTGGTTCGGGCATCGTCGTGATTGCCAATACGGCCGAGGGTAAGGTCTCGCTGGTCGTCGGCGTCTCCGCAGATCTTTCCGCCCGCTTTGCGGCCGGTGAGCTCGTGCGCATTGGCTCGGAACTTCTGGGCGGGCGCGGGGGTGGGCGTGCGGACATGGCCCAAGGCGGCGGCCCGGAGGTGGACAAACTTTCGGCTGCGGTAGAGGCAATCCGCGCCGCTATTGCCGCCCGCGCGCAAGGCTGAGCTCTCAGGACCCTCTGCGTCAGTGCGGGCAGCCAGTGGGGCAAAAGCCCGGAGGCTGCGCCCAAAGGGCGCACCCCCGGCGTCAAAGGGCAGTCGCTCAGGCCAATTCAGCGCGCAGATTGTCTGCGAGCTTCTCGAGGAAGCCTTCCGTGGTCAGCCACTTTTGCTCCGGTCCGATCAGAAGCGCGAGATCCTTGGTCATGAAGCCCG
>JAKAVI010000213.1 GCA_021817355.1 Pseudomonadota bacterium
CGATCTAATTCATAGAACTCATGATTGCCGCTTCGCTAAGCGGCCTCGTATTTGTGCCGATCGACCCCCGCACCCGCGGCAGCAAGCTTGCCTATACGCTCAATAACTCCGGTTGCCGGGGGATAGTATGCGCCGATTACTCGCTTGCTCAGGTTGAAGAGATGCGCGCTCAGGTTCCGGCACTGGAATGGATCTGGCTGTTGCAGAGCGGTGAGGCCGAATCAGGCAGTATCCGATCCAGCACAACAGATCTGCGTGAAATTCTCGAGCAACCTCAGGCCTGGGTCGACATGCGCCTGCGTGATGGTGAAGATCCGCTGCAGATCATCTATACCTCGGGCACAACGGGTGATCCGAAAGGTGTTGTCTTTCCAAATACGCGCTATGGAGCGGCAACCCTGCTCTGCTCGATGCTGGGCATCGGCGCGGACGAGCGGCCTTATACCGGACTTTCACTCACTCACGGCAATGCCCAGCTTATGACGCTTGCATCAGCATTGCGGCTTGGGCAACGCGCCGTTTTCAGTCGCAAGTTCACGAAATCCCGCCTCTGGGATATCACAAGGAAGTACGGCTGCACCTTCTTCAACCTCTTGGGAGGCATGGCTACGGCAATCTACAGTGAGCCGCTTCGTGACAACGACGCCGACAATCCAGTCCGCTTCGTGCTCAGCGCAGGCATGCCATTTGCCATTTGGGAAAGCTTCGAGCGCCGTTTCAATCTTAAAATCCTTGAAGCCTATGGTGCGATTGAGGGGGGGATGGCCTTCAAACCAATAGGCATCGGCCCGGTGGGAAGCTTCGGAAAGCCTCCGCCTAACCTTGAAATGAAGATTGTGGACGAGGACGGCAATGAATGTGCGCCCCATGTGCAGGGTGAATTGATTAGCCGGCCAGTGACTGGAGAAGCGGCGTCGGTTAATTACTTCAACAATCCGTCTGCATCACAGAAGAAAACCTTGGGTGGATGGCTGCGCAGCGGTGATATTTGCCATCGGGATGCAGAGGGCTGGCTCTTTTTCGATTATCGAAAAGGCGGTGGCATACGTCACAACGGTGACTTCATAAATCCAGGCTTCGTGGAGGGCGTCCTGGCTGAACATCCAAAGGTCGACGACACCTATGTCTACGGCGTTCCGTCTGCCAACGGTGCACCAGGCGAACGTGACGTAGTCGCTGCCGTTGTGCCGAGCAAAGGTGGCTTTGAGCCTGCTGCAATTTTTGCCCATTGCCGGACAAAGCTGGAACCAAATTTTGTACCGACCTATCTGCAGGTCGTGACAGAAATCCCCAAGACCGCATCGGAAAAGCCACAAGATCGCTTTCTGGTTGAGGCGCTATCTGCCGAGGGCGCGGAGGTTTACGCCTATCGCGGCGCACGGCTGGAGCGGGTTTCGCCGGCTGAGTTCAGAGCAGACAACAAGGCCCGCCAGGTTCAGCACGGACAGGTGCAGTCGCAAATGGCCTGATATTGAAAGAAAAAGGGCGACAAGCGGAGTAAGATAATGGACGACATTGCCAATAGCCACGACCTCGAGGAACTGGAATGCGAACTGGATGCCGCTGCGGCGAAGGCTGGTCGCAAAGCACGTCGTCGGACGGCCATTCACGATATTGAGCCCGGGGCGGACTGGAATGATGTAGAGCATGCCATCCTTACTCGGCGCAGCATTCGCAAGTTCAAGGGGCGGCAAGTGCCGGCCCACATGATCCGCCGGATTCTGGAAATGGGGCGCTTCGCGCCATCTCAGGGCAACTGCCAGCCATGGTCATTTGTCGTGGTGCGGGACAAGGCCATGATCGCAGAGATGGAACAGTACTGTGTTGCAGTCTGTAAAAACATGACGGCAACCATCGACTACACAAACTATCCAGCTGGTAGTGAGCAGCGCGCGGTCATCATGGCAAATACGCAAAAGCTCAATCGTGAAAATCCCAATTCGTTTCACCCGGTTCCAATGACCGCGATCAAATCAATCGCCAATGGGCGCTTTGCCGTGTTTCACAGGGCACCAACTGTGATCCTGATCCTCATGGACAAGCGTGGCGTTGGCGTTCCGGAAGTAGATGTGGGCGTGGTGGGTACTAACATTGTCCTGGCCGCACAAAGTTTGGGACTTGGGACATGCTGGATTGGCTTTTCGAAATTGCTGAGCAGCAATCCGGCGCTGGTTGAAAAGCTAGGCGTGCAGCCACCATTTGAAATCGCCGAAGCAATATCCGTCGGGTACCCAATTGGAAACCCCACGCAGCAAGCCATCTCTCGGCAGACCCACCAAATTGTCTGGTGGGAGGACGGGAAAAAGGAAATCCTTTATTAGGAGATCATGCCATGAGCGATGCGAGTGTCGAGAAAGCCGCGGTCCCAGCTGATCACCTCCCGATCTGGGACGATCCACATGAGGCGATCTATCACCGGGTGTCCATTGATCTCGACAAGTGTGATGGTTGCAAGCTATGCGTTGTCGTCTGTCCGGCCAATATACTTGAGCTTTTTGGTCCGAAGGACAGCCAGAAGGCGCGTCTTAAAGGCGATGCCAACGGCTGTATGAGCTGCAATAACTGCTACGCTGTATGCGCAAGTCAGGGCATCATTGCGAGCAAGCCCTATGACTTTGCAGGATTCTACGAACAGAAGCAGATCAGCGAGTTCATGTTTCCACGTAAATTCTGAAGTTCACATGTCATGAAGGAGTTTTACTTTGGCCACCTACGTTCATGACCGCCTGCTCGAACTGATGGAAGCCGAAGGGATTAGGACGCTTTTCGGCATTCCGGATCCGAGTTTTGTGGCTATGTTCATTGCAGCCGAGGCACGTGGTTGGCGCGTGATTGCGCCGCATCATGAACAGGCCGGAGCCTTTATGGCGGATGGGCTTTGGCGTATGACGGGCCGGCCGGGCGTGATCGTCGGCAACCAGGGACCAGGTGTAGCCAATCTTGCTGCTGCTGCGATTTGCGCCGCAAAGGAAAATGTCCCCACGCTTTTCATTGCCGGTCAGCGTCCCCGCCTGTTTGATCAACGCGTCCGGCGCGGCCGCTTCCAGTACACGCCTCAACCTGCCTATTTTGAAGCGGCAATGAAATACGTTGGAGTGATTGAGTATGCTGAACAGACCGATGAAATTGTTCATGAGGCTTTTCGCCGGGCACTGAGCGGAACTCCTGGTCCTGTCTATATCGAATATCCGATGAACATGGGACAAGCCCAACTTGATCTTCCACCAGTGACCTCCTCCGAAAAGTACCGTCTGACACATCAGGCTGCTGATCCGGGCCGGGTTGCCGATGCGGTGCGTCTGATTGAAGCGGCAGAAGTGCCAGTTCTTTTGGTCGGTCAAGGGGTATTCGTGTCGCGCGCCCATAATTTGGTGGCGGAGCTTGCCCGTAAACTCAATTGCCCAGTTCTCCAGACGCCAGGAGGAGCCGCGGTGTTGCCCGGTCTTGAGCAGAGGACCTTTCCCTATGCTTCACCGGTTGGAACGGAGATCG
>JAKAVI010000020.1 GCA_021817355.1 Pseudomonadota bacterium
CCTCGCGCTTCTCTGCACCCCGTACAGTCTGCATTCCGTGAACATCACGGTCTGCAATGCGGCTTTTGTACACCCGGAATGATCATGACTGCCGTGGATATGATTTCCCGCGGAGCAGCAACTGACCGCGCCAGCATTCGCCGTGAGCTTGAAGGCAATATCTGCCGTTGCACCGGCTACCATAACATCGTCTCGGCGATCGAAGCGGCCGCCAAGGAGATGGGCGCATGATCACCTATCCCTTTTCTTACCAGCGTGCAGCAAGTCTTGCCGACGCGGAAGCCTTGCTTGGGGCCAATCCCGACGCCAAGTTGCTGGCAGGAGGCCAGACGCTCATCCCGACTATGAAGCAGCGGTTAGCCAACCCGCCGCTGCTTATCGACATCTCGGGACTAGCGGAATTGTCCGGTGTTCGTCGTGAGGGAGAACGCCTGGTTCTGGGTGCCGCGCTTACGCATGCCCAGGTGGCCCAGTCAACGGAGGTGCGCACACTTATCCCCGCCCTGGCCGAATTGGCTTCCCATATTGGCGATCCGGCGGTGCGCCACCTCGGCACACTCGGCGGTTCTGTTGCCAATAATGACCCGGCCGCTGACTATCCCGCTGCGGTCCTCGGGTTGAATGCAACCCTCATCACGACGCGGCGCGAAATTCCTGCTGATAAATTCTTCACCGGCATGTTCGAGACCGCGCTGGAATCTGACGAAATCCTTCGAGCAATCGCTTTTCCCATACCCAGACGCGCCGCGTATGCCAAATTTGCCAATCCGGCGTCACGCTACGCCATGGTTGGCGTGTTTGTTGCGCAGACCACTCAGGGCGTGCGTGTTGCTGTCACCGGCGCCGCGCCCTGTGTACGGCGCATAACGGACATGGAAAAAGCGCTCGAGGCAAGCTTCGACTCTGAATCAATCGCGCACATCCAGATTGCAGCTGACGGCCTGAACGAAGATCTGCATGGCTCTGCGCAATACAGGGCCCATCTCGTCACCGTGATGGCCAAGCGAGCTGTAACAGCGGCACTGGCATGAGTGATGCGCCGCACATTCTGGGCATTGCGCAGGAGTGGGCACGCTCCGGATATAAGATTGCGATCGGGACTGTCATAAAAACGTGGGGCTCAGCACCGCGACCCGCTGGCAGCGTGATCGTGATCCGCGATGATGGTGCCTTTGAAGGTTCGGTATCGGGCGGTTGTGTTGAAGGCGAGGTCATCGCGCGCGCGCAGCAGACCATCACGAGCGGCAAATCCCAGCGTCTCGAATTTGGGGTCGCAGACGAGCTGGCCTGGTCAGCTGGGCTTGCCTGTGGTGGCAAGGTCGAAATTTATCTCGAAGCGCTCGGTGGACAGTTCAGCCCCGGCGCACTTGCCGCCATCCTGTCCGCTCATGGCAAGGGGCAGGCGGTGGTCCGCGCGATTGCGCTGCGCGGGACCGAGGAAAAGCTTCTCATTCCAGACAGTGGCGGCGATGCACTCAGCCAAGCGGCTCTCCGGGCGGCGCGCACCGATCGCTGCGAGGTGGTCCAGATCGAGGATGAGGACTGGTTTATTGCCAGCATCAATCCGCAGCTTGAGCTGGTGATCGTGGGCGCCGCGCATATCGCCCAACCGCTTGCGCAGATGGCAGAACTCTGTGACTACCGCGTCCGCGTCATCGACCCCCGCACTGCCTTTGCCACGAGCGAACGCTTTCCCGGAGTTGCAATCAGCCACGATTGGCCTGATGAGGCGCTCGCCAAGGCCCCCTTAGGCCCTCGCAGCGCCCTGGTGGCGCTCACCCATGATCCCAAAATTGACGACCCGGCGCTGTGTGCGGCGTTGGCCTCGCCCTGCTTTTACGTGGGCGCTTTGGGATCGAAGAAGACCCATGCCAATCGCCTTGCCAGACTCGCCACCAAGGGCATTGCGAGCACGGCTCTGACCCGCATCAAGGGTCCCATTGGCCTTGCCATCGGCGCCGCGAGCCCAGCCGAAATCGCGGTCGCAATCCTCGCAGAAATGACCCAGGAGCTGCGTCTTGTGACACCACCCCCGGTGGGCTCCAGCTGAGGTAGCCCAACTGTTCGCAACTCTGGCACGTGGCCAGAACCAGCGATATCTTGCGACAAAGCGGGCGCCATGACGAATTGCACTCGGCCCCACCCTGGCCCATCTTGGGCATGAGCACGACCATGGTCACTGAAGCCGCACCCCATATCCTCATTGTCGAAGATGCGCGCGATATCCGCGAGCCGCTGGCGCGATATCTGAGGCAACACGGCTACCGCGCCACGACGGCGGCGGATGCAGCCGCGGCGCGCAAACTGATGCGGGTTTCCGCGATCGATTTGCTCGTCCTTGACGTAATGATGCCCGGAGAGGACGGGCTCAGTCTTTGCCGCTCGATCCGGGAAACAAGCCAGATACCGGTCATCCTTCTAACCGCCCGCGGTGAAGAGGTGGATCGGATTATTGGCCTTGAGATGGGCGCCGATGACTATATCCCCAAGCCGTTCTCGCCCCGCGAACTGGTAGCTCGTATCGCCGCCGTGCTTCGCCGGACACAGGCCCTGCCGCCACACCAGCTGCCCCCCCCTTCTGCACGTATCCGCTTCGGAACCTGGATACTGGATACCAGCCAGCGTGAACTTTTGAGCGAGGATGGCGTGGCGACCGCGCTGTCGAGCGGCGAGTATCGCCTGCTCGTTGCCCTCCTCGAACGACCCAAGATCTCTCTTACCCGTAATCAACTGCTTGATCTGACCAAAGGTCGCGATGCCGAGCTGTTTGACCGTTCCATCGACAACCACGTCAGCCGGCTGCGCAAGAAAATTGAGCCTGATCCAAAAAATCCACGCTATATCAAGACCGTGTGGGGTGGCGGCTACATGCTCGCTGTCGATCCCGAACCGGCATGAACCGATGGCTGTCATCATGGCTGCCGCGCACCCTTGCGGCCCAGCTCATCGTGACCACGGTGATCGCGGTCATTCTTTCCAACTTTGCTGTCGCGGCCTGGTTTACGGCCACCCATAACCGTCTCATTCGTGCCCAACTGATGGATCGCGTGGTCGACCGGGCGGCGTCAGCTGCTGGCTTGCTGGACAGCATTGCTCCCTCCGAACGGCAGCGGGTAACCAATACCATGAGCGCCGGTCCCTGGCGGTTTGAACTGACCACGCGGCGCCCAGGTGCCGCAGTCATGACCAGTGTCGAAGCCGGTCTTGCGGCACGGGTACGCGCTGACTTACCGGCCGCGTCACGGCACGGACTGGTGACTGTACGCATTTTGCACGGAAGCGATTTGCGGGCCCACCCTGGCCGCCTGCGCCGGCTCGGCCACCCACGCCGCATCCCGGCGCGCGTGATGCGGATCACGATACCTCTGAACAATGACAGGCGGCTGGTCACCACCTTTCTGCTGCATGCAGGCCCCCCCTGGCCCCTGGCATTTGTCTACGGCGTCCTGGTGGCGGTGCTCAGCGCGGCAGTCGTGGCGGCCTTTGCCAT
>JAKAVI010000286.1 GCA_021817355.1 Pseudomonadota bacterium
CATGTAAAAGGGACTACACGCCAGCTGAAGGGCGCGGTGGTAAGGTTCCGACAGCGCTCAGATGGGGCCGAGGAGGCGTATGTGACCTCAAACGCAGCCTTGCCCGGCAGATGGATTTTTCGGGCAGCTGAAATCGGTCTTGTGACTTTACTGCTGTTCGCAGTCACGGGCCTGTCCGAAACGGCATTGGCGCAACCGGACAACCAGAACGGGCGGTATCATCATATGGGTTATGGCTTCGGGCACATGATGGGATGGGGCTGGGCCATGTATGGAGGCATCAGGATGATCCTGTTCTGGATCCTGCTCATCGCCATCGTGCTCTTTCTGCTACGGAGATTTCCTGCTGGCTGGCAAGGGCCGCATGCAAACGGCTCCTCACCACCTTCGACAGCGCTTGAGATCCTCAAGGAGCGCTATGCCAAGGGCGAAATCAGCAAGGAAGAATACGAAGCGCGCAAACAGACGCTGATGCAATAACTGCCACCAGGGCGGATGATTTACACGTAAAAGCCGGTCACGAGCGAGAGTGACGCGCGGCTGAATCCAGCTTTGCGCCTCTGGGCTCTCTTGCCCTTGCACTCAGCAGAGCAAAAGTTCTTGGTCAACCGGCAATGGCAGGGCTGGCGAAGGTGGGGCGCCGACCCGGGACAAGCATGCCAGCCATCGCCGGACGTTTTCGGCAGATGAAGACCATCACGGCCCATGCCCATAGCGCCCAAAAATAAAGTGATTGATTTCCACGCAGGCGCACATGCAGCTGATGCTGCAGCAGGTGGGTGCCATGCAGGCGATGATGGCAGTGGCATGATGGCCGCTACCAGGCTCAGGGCGGGAGCGCCCTCCCCGCAGGGCGACATGCCAAGACCCAGGCGGACCAGACCAGACCTCATGGCGCAGATGAGAGCCCCTGAGCCAAGAAAAGCTGGTGATGCCATAAAAGGAACCCGCGCCAGCTCCGTGCGCGTACGGGTTCTGGCACGAGAACTCCCTATTGCCCAGGGCGCGCCATCCTCATCGGTAAGACGAGGACCGACCCTTCATCAGCATTTGTGCCCGACTGGCGCATTTTGACCATCTGCGCGTAGATCGCAGGCAGCAGCTGCGGCATCCAGCTCTTCGATGTGATCTCACGGGAAATCGAGGCCACTGAACACATAGCACGCGGCGGCAGGCTCGCCGCCGCTTGTATCATAAGTGCGATATGGGGCACTTACATCTGCGATTCGAACGCCCGCACCGAATTGACAGCGATCTGCGCCATAAGTGGTATCCGCTCAAAAGGCAAGTCAGAGGCCAGATCACGCCCGGCGAGGGCCAACTGCTTCCAGGTACCATTATTCGCCTGCCCCCGCAGAGCGAGCGCTGAGATGGCACATTGGCGCGCCCAGAATTGCCGGCGCGACGGCAAATATCGCTCCATTATCGCGGCCACGCGCTGGGGGAAGCTCTTGAGGGGGCGGATCAAGTCATCGAGCGCTTCTGAGGCTTCGTACCAGTATTCGACAAAATCTTGGTGCAGCAGGGCGCTATAGGCCTTCGCTGCAGCAGCCGGCGTGGTCTGATCGGAGGGTACCGCCGCCAGCAATTCGTCGACAATCTCCAATGCCGACGCGTGATCTGGATGCAGTGGAGGCACGCCAAGAGATTCCACAACTTCGATCAGCCGGAAGGGCGGTAAATTCGCAGAGGTCGCGTTGTCCGCAAGCGCCAGCCTGAGCATGCGTACCAGACCCACGGCATCCGTCTTGCTCATCGGCACCGAAGTCCTCATCTGGCGAAGCAACTCGTTCATTTGCGACTTCGCCAAATCTGGAATAATCATCGCGTCACTAACGCCTGATGGCTTCATCATGACGCTGGCCAACCGATATTTGGCGCCCAGACGCTGCACTGCAAACACACTCCTCGTTCCCGACCCGTCACAAATCGAGACATGACCTTCGACGAACTCTGGCAGACTCCGCTTCTGTGGCGATGCGGCATGCAAACGTAGCGCTTTGATCATCGGCGCGATAAAGTCCTGGCGAGACGGAGGCAACCAGGGGCGCAGTTGGAGCAGCCGTTCGATCAGCAGACTGTCAACCGGCGCGTGGCTGGCAAGGGTGCGCAATGCCTCTGTCGCCGCTTGCGCAACAGTACCGTCGGGATGAAGGACAAAGCCCACCAAGGCATGGTTCACATCTGCCCGGCGGAGCGCGGCAAGCGCGGAGAAAATCTGACCACCTGCCTCGACGGGTAGCGCCGAAAGGAGCGACCCCAGAAATTCATGAATGTCGAACGGACCCCTTTCACCGCTTTCAGACAATTCTGGAAGCAGAAGCGAAATGTCGCCAGCCCCTATCGGCGAATTATCATTGGTCTCAGAGTGTAAAGCTTGAGCAACGGCAGCTTTGAGGCAATCCGGCACCGTCCAACCAGCGTCACTGAATATCTTGCCCGTCATGATGAGGTCGGCAGGCGCGAACGAGCGGTCCTTGAGTGCAGACGCCAAAAGATCCTCGATGGCGCGCACGTCTTCACGCGCCCTGCGATCACCACCGTTGCTATCGATCCTGAGATCATTCAGTACGTCAATCAGATCGACGATGCGCGCGGTCTTGGGGTCACCGGGCTCCTCGTCGTTCCCACAGATCTCAAGATATTCGGCAAACCGTGCCACGGGATCCGTGCCGCCGAACAGCCCAGACCCTTCCCGCAGCGCCTCTGAGATCAGCGTGGCGATGTCCTCGTCAGAGAATCCGGGCTCGGTGCTGAAGGCTTCGATCAATTTTGGGCCGTGTGTTGATTTCCGCCGCGGCGACCGCGTCGCCGGCCTTGTCTTACGCGCCACGAAAAACTCCTCTGTCGGTAGGGATATCCTCACGCATATATATAGAGTACTCCCACCACCCATGCCGATTGCCTGAGCTATGGATATATCATATGCGAGGCGCCTCTAGGATTGGCATCGGCCGGACGCTTGGCTTTTTCCTGTGGAGCAGACGCATGAAAGAGCCAAACCGGCTGCGTCAGGCGGGCTCTTTCGCCAAACGCCGGAGTTCGGGCTTGAAGCCCATCCAGGCGACGGGCCATGCCAAGCGCCAGGACCACTTTTGGCGCTGAGGCACCGGTGCGAGATCGCGCGGGCGTTCGGTTCCATGAACGCCATCGACCGGCACAGCCAGGCTGTCCTCCATCATCCGCAAGCTGACGGCCTCCTCGCCCTCAAGGGCGAAGAGAGCGTCAGCGCAAAGTCCATGGGATAGGCCACAACCCTGCCACAAGATTCGTGGTGTTCTGCAGCAACAAGCCTATTTTTCAGATCCATACCGGGCAGCGCGCGAGCGTAACGCCGCCATCTTCTTGCATCAATGACCGCGAGCTCTTGTGATGAGCATGGGCACCCATGATCGTTGCGGCCTGAGGGCTCCCTCTCCACCCCAGGCAACGCCAGCATCCCGAAAACCCGGACGTCTGGGTTGTTCTATGGTCCCGCGTTGCGCC
>JAKAVI010000105.1 GCA_021817355.1 Pseudomonadota bacterium
TTCATCAAGTCCCTCGGCCTCGGCGAGGGTAATGGCAGCGGGGCCCAGCTTGGCTGCGGCAGCGGCAGTCAGGGACAGGAGTGTCGAACGCTTGAGAAAATCCAGAACCGACAGGCCGGAGGAAAACCGGGCCGTGCGCGAGGTCGGCAGCACATGATTGGGTCCGGCAATATAATCGCCCATGGCTTCGGGGGTGTGACGGCCCAGAAAGATCGCCCCGGCATGCCGAATATGATTGAGCAGCACCTCAGGCGCATCCACGGCCAGTTCCAGATGCTCCGGAGCAATGCGGTTGGAAAGGTCTGCGGCGACCTTGAGGTCATCAACCACGATGATGGCCCCGAAATCGCGCCAGCTTGCACCCGCGATAGCGGCCCGCGGCAGGCGTGCCAGCCGGCGTGCAACGGCAGCTTCGACCTGGTCGGCGAACGCCGCACCATCCGTCATGAGAATCGACTGCGACGACGCATCATGTTCGGCCTGGGACAAAAGATCCGCGGCAATCCAGTCTGGATCATTGGCGGCATCGGCAATGACGAGAATCTCCGACGGCCCGGCCACCGAATCGATGCCAACTACGCCAAAGACGAGACGTTTGGCCTCGGCGACATAGGCGTTTCCTGGCCCCACGATCTTGTCGACAGGAGCGATGCTGCGGGTACCAAAGGCGAGCGCCGCAACCGCCTGGGCGCCGCCAACGCGGTAGATCTCGGTAATCCCGGCGCGGCGGGCGGCGGCGAGCGTGAGCGGATTGATGTGGCCGTCACGGGCCGGCGTCACCATGACCACGCGCCCCACACCCGCCACGCGCGCCGGCATCGCGTTCATCAGCACCGAGCTCGGATAGGAGGCGGTACCACCTGGAACATAAAGGCCGACGCTGTCGATCGGGGTCCAACGCCAACCAAGGCTCGCCCCCACCTCATCGGTGTAGAACTCATCGGCGGGCAACTGACGGCGGTGGAAATGCATGATGCGCTCCGCCGCCAGGTCAAGCGCGGCCAGGGCCTCGGGGGCACACGCGGCTTCTGCGGCCGCGATTTCCTCGTCACCAAGCCGCAATGATGCCGGTGCCACGCCGTCAAAGCGGGCCGCGTACTCAAAGAGCGCCTCGTCTCCGCGCGCCCGCACCTGCGCGAGGATGCTGCGCACCGTCTCGCCCAGTGCGGCATCAGCCTCCCGTTTGGCCGACATCATGGCTGCAAAATCAGCGGCGAAGCCCGGCGCCGTGCTCACCAGTCGACGCGCCATCACCGGTCTTCCTCGTGGCTGGGGCGGGCGCGGGCTGGATAGGCTTCGCCCAGATCGCTCAGCGTCCCGTCGATGCATTCCACCTCAAGGCGCATGGTACCACCGCCGGCAAATACCAGTTCGATGGCACCTGCAGGTGGATCCGCCGCCGCGGGGTGAACGCGTATGGCGAGCAGACATAGAACCGCGTCTGGATCATCACGACGGATGTTGCGGGCAGAGGCCGACCTAACGCCTTCGAAGCTGAGCCCCGCCCGCACCCTGGTGTCGTCTGCCGCCTCCCAGCGGTAGCGGTTGAGCACAGCCGCAAAGCGACGTGACTTGGGCAGAAAGACGAGCTCACCAACCCGCGTGACCGCATCTTGCAGACGGGCCGAGATGACCTGCAGATCATCCGCATCGAGCGCGGCGAGGGTGGGTTCAGACGCTGTCATTCCTTCAACCGTTCAATATTTGCTCCGACCGCAGAGAGCTTTTCTTCCAGCCGTTCGAATCCGCGATCAAGGTGGTAGACACGATTGATGATGGTTTCGCCCTCGGCTGCAAGTCCGGCAAGGACAAGGCTGGAGCTGGCGCGCAGATCGGTTGCCATCACCGGGGCCCCCTTGAGGCGCTCAACCCCGTGCACCACTGCCATCTCGCCATCGATGCGAATATCAGCTCCCATGCGGGCCAGTTCCGGAACATGCATGAAACGGTTCTCAAAAATCGTCTCCCGGATATGGGAGGTACCGCGTGCAGTGGCAAGCAGGGCCATGAGCTGGGCCTGCAGATCGGTGGGAAAACCAGGAAACGGCTCGGTGGCGACATCTACGGCGACCGGCCGAAAGCCATTCCGGTGCACGTGAAGACCCCGCTTGGTCGGCGTCACCTCCACCCCCATAGCGGTCAGATGCGGGATGAGGGCTTCGATCAGAACGCCATCGGTACCCGTGAGTTCGACCGTGCCGCCGGCGATCGCAACCGCCATGGCGAAGGTCCCGGTCTCGATGCGGTCAGGCAGGACCGCATGGCTGGCCCCATGAAGCGCAGGAACCCCCTCCACAACGATGCGACTGGTTCCCAGCCCTTCGATACGCGCCCCCATGGCTGACAGGCAGCGGCCCAGGTCGGTGATTTCCGGCTCGCGCGCGGCATTGTCGAGGATCGTCGTGCCGCGGGCGAGAGTCGCGGCCATCAGGGCATTTTCGGTGGCACCGACCGAGACAAAGGGAAAGGCGATGTGCCCACCCTTCAACCCGTCGGCGGCCCGCGCCAGTACGTACCCTTCGGCAAGTTCGATGTGGACGCCCAGCGCCTGCATCGCCTTCAGGTGCAGATCGACCGGGCGGGCGCCAATGGCACAACCTCCAGGCAGAGACACTTTGGCCGTGCCGACCCGGGCCAGAAGCGGACCCAGAACAAGAAAGCTGGCCCGCATCTTGCGCACGATATCGTATTCCGCCGTGGTCGCAGTGATTTCCCCCGCCTTGAGGACGTAGGTACCCCCTTCTCCCAGTGTCTGCGCAGGCTCATGGTCGACATCAACCCCAAAGGCGGCCAGGAGCTGGGCCATAAAGGCTACATCGGCAAGATCGGGCACGCGGGACAAAATCAGGGGCTCTGCCGAGAGCAGGCTCGCCACCATCAATGGCAGGGCCGCATTCTTGGCACCGCTGATCGGAATCTCACCGTTAAGACGTGCGCCACCACGCACGCGAATCCTGTCCATAAACCCCTCGACTTTGCCTGCGGGCTCATTTGGGCCCGCCTGCCCTATCTAGACTGCGTCGCTCCGCCAACCTAGGCATGATGCAGGCGACGCGGTGACATCTGCAGGCTAAATCGCCATCTGGGCTCAAATCAGGCGGGGATAAACGCTGGGGAGCCTAATCCTTGGGCTCCGGCTCCAGCGGGCTTCGCCGCCCTTGCTCTGCCGCGATTGTACTGCCCTTCGCGGCCGCGCGGGCCGCGGCCTTGCGCCGGACGAGGTTGGCGCGCAAGGCCTTCGCAAGGCGCTCATGGCGCGCGTCCGGGCGGGCGGACGCCTTGTCATCAGAATTTGCCATCTTCGGGTCCGCTTGGGCTTTTCCTCGGGCACCGCAATAGGCTATAGGACCGGCCCCGGGCAACACTGCCCCTCGCTGGCCCGCCTGCCGGCGCGATACGGATGCCGGAGTAGCGTAGTGGTAGCGCAACCCCTTGGTAAGGGGTAGGTCGAGAGTTCAATTCTCTCCTCCGGCACCATTT
>JAKAVI010000411.1 GCA_021817355.1 Pseudomonadota bacterium
GGACATCCTGGTTCTCCGTGGCATTCTTGACCACATGGTTGTTGGTGACGACATAGCCGCGAGCGGCATCGATGATGACGCCCGAGCCCACCGCCTGGAAGTGCTCCTCCGGAGCCTGATTGCCTTGCAGGCCGAAGAATTGGCGGAAAAAGGGATCGTTGTAGAGGCCGTTCTGGGCCACCGCCACAGTGCCTGTCACCGAGATGTTGACGACAGCGGGAGAGACCCGCGCCAGCATGGGCGCGATGGTCGGAAGGTGATGGGGGGTCGGCTCGGCCTTCAGAACGACATGCGACGCCTTAGCCGAAGCACCATTTTGATCACAGGCAAGAAGCACAAGCGGCAGCACGAGGGCCAGTCCAAGACGGGTGCGCATAAAAAAACTCCTTCAGTTCCTCAATGGGGCGAACAGCGGGCGCCGGCCTCTTCTGTCCACCCCAAGCCATATAAGGATCGTATGGCCGCAGTGGAGCCTGCTCACGCGCATTTGTCTCGCTAAAATATGTTCACGAGCTCTCAACTTACTAAATTTCATGTCATGTTTTGTCCTGCCCGGGCATTGGCGCCGGCGCCCTCAAGCGACGCTTCCCTCTAGAGCGCCTGGACCACTGCCTTCAGCCGTTCGGCGAGGGAGAACGGATCGTCGATAAAATCGGCATCAATCCACCAGTCCTCGACTTCGGCAAGGACCTTGCCGATCTGTGGGCCTTGGGCGATGCCGGCGGCCATCACGTCGCGGCCACTGAGGGGAAACTGCGGCCGCTCCCAGCTGCGGGCCATTTCCAGGAGAGCCCGCCAGGAGACCTGGTTCGACGCTTTGCCGTCCTCGGCCCAGCGCAGGCGCACCCGGTCCACAAAACGGGCCTTGCCAAGGCGGTAGAGGAGCTTGCGCATCTCGCGGATCGACAGATAGCAGACGATTTTCTCGCGTCCTCCCGCCAGGTCCTCAAGACGTGCCCTCACGTCGTTGGACAGCCGCCAGCGCCCTGCCAGCGCGCCCACCCTTGGCACCTCATCGCCCAGGAGCGCCGCAAGGCGCAGAACCGGATCGGGAGCAAAGAAACAGTCATTGTCGCTCTGTACCAGCCGCTCGGCGCGGGCAAAATTGAGCGGCCCCGGCAGGATGAGTTCAAGGACCTGACAGGCGCCCATCAGACGCAGGGCCGGCAGCGGATCAGGAGCTGCAAGAAGCTTCAGCATCTCCTTGGCGATGCGCTCACCGGACAGACGCTGAAGACCCTCGCGCTCGGCCATCACCGCCTCAAGGGCGCTGCGCTCCGGTTCGCTGCGGCCATAATGTGCATAGAAGCGGAACAGGCGCAGAATACGCAGATAGTCTTCGCGAAGCCGCGCCCGCGGCTCACCGATGAAGCGGATGCGTCCGGCTTTCAGATCCGCAAGACCATCATGATAATCATAGATCGTGCCTGCTGCATCGGCATAAAGCGCATTCATCGTGAAGTCGCGCCGGGCCGCATCCTGGTTCCAGTCGGTGCTGAAGCTGACCTCGGCATGGCGACCGTCCGTGCTTTCATCGCGGCGCAAGGTGGTGATCTCGTAGTGCTGTGCCCCGATCACCGCTGTCACCGTGCCATGGGCAATGCCGGTAGCGATGACACTGATGCCGGCCTCCCGAAGACGGGCCATGACCTCCTCTGGCACCAGCGGGGTTGCCAGATCGATATCATCAACCGTAACGCCAAGGAGCGCATTGCGCACGCAGCCGCCGACAAAACGCGCCTCGCCCTTGAGCGCAGCGAGGAGCCCAAGGGTCTCGGCGGAGCTCATCCATGCCTGCCTCAAAGGATCAAGCTGTGTCGTCATGGTTTGGCGCCACCTCTGATATGCGCGGGCACGATCTGGCCATGAACATAGGCTGGAGGCACGTAGCGTCCCCGCGTAGACACCCCGCCAAACAGCCCGGCGTAAACAAAGCTCGCAATCACCAGTAAAAGGCCGCTCGCCGCCAGCCAGAAGAGCGGCGCTGGCGCCCGCACGGCCCGCACCCCTTGCCGGCTCACCGCCAGATAGCCCGCAAAGACGAGAAAGGGCAGGGCAAAAAGGCCCAGGCGCTCAAACACCATCCGGATCACGGCGCCAGCCTTTCGACAAAACCCGCGAGAATGCCCGCAGTTGCGCCCCAGATATAATGCCGTCCATAGGTATAGGCATAGTAGCGACGCGTCATCCCCGCCCACTCCGTGGTCTTGGTCTCGCGGTTGCGCAGATCAAGCAGAAACGAGAGCGGCACCTCGAAGACCTCTGCGACCTCATCGGGATTAGGCTTCAAGGCAAAGCCTGCATCGACAATGCCCACCACCGGGGTGATGGCAAAGCCGGTGCCGGTTTCATAGCTTTCAAGAAACCCCGCGACGCGCACATGATGGGGCGCAATGCCGGTCTCCTCCTCGGTCTCGCGCAAGGCGGTGGCAATCGCATCGCGGTCCGAAGGTGAGGTCCGGCCACCCGGAAAACTCACCTGACCGGCATGGCGTGCCAGATGCGCCGTGCGCTGGGTGAAGAGCACCGAAGGGATGGCCCGGCGCACGATCGGCAACAGCACCGCCGCCGGCATCAGCGTCTGCGCCACCGGCCGGGCATCGGGATTGAGATCAAAATCGCCCCGCTTGGGTGCCGTCGGCTGCGCCAGCAGATGGGGCACCAGGGCATCAGCGCCGCCCTCGGCAATCCGCGCCGGCCACAGGCCCGCAAATGCCTCCATCAGCCCTGCCCCAGAACGAAGTAATGACCGTTGCTCAGGACCCCGAGAACTCCGTCTGCATCGCTCTTTGCCAGCTCGACCAGCTGGTAGAACACCGCGCGCGACAGCCTGGCGTCGAGCCCGCGGCGCACATGCACATAAGGCGAGGGTTCACCGCTGCCCGGATGGATGGCAACGCGCAGGGCGTGCTCGGCATCGAGCTCAACCTCATCGCCAACATTGGTGGTGAAGATCAGCCGCTGCTTTTGGCCCTCGCCCTCGCTGCGCAGCAGCACCGCAAGAAAAGGAGCATCGTCCACCTTGATGCGCAGCTTCTCCACCGGCGTGACGAGATGATAGCCATCGGCATCCTTGCGCAGGATGGTCGAGAACAGCCGCACGATGGGCTGACGCAGGATCGGGGTACCAAGGTGGTACCAGGTTCCGTCACGGGCAATCCTGATGTCGATGTCGCCGCAATGGGCCGGGTTCCAGCGCTCCACCGGTGGCAGCGCCCGGCCCTGCGCGCTCTCCTTGAGCAGGCTGGCAAGGCCGATGGAAAATTCCGGTCGCGATTCGGCCATGATCTAGTCCGACACCTCACGCAGAAAGACAACCAAACACGGATGCACCCGACGCCGCCCGGAATTTCGTCAGCCATCCTTCCTTGATGGTTGCGCCCGAAGGACGGGGGTGCAAGATAGCGGCCCGCCGACGGACCCCGATGAAAAGATAGGCGAGGCGGCATGAGGCCGGCAATGGCCTTCGCAGCAAAGCCACGGAAGGCCCGCGTCTTTACACGTCACATGGAACGAGCGCATGAACGATGCCCAGAGATTTGCGCCGGATGCGGATGAAACCGCAGCCGTCGCCCAGGCCGAGGAGGCAGCAGCGCGCCTTGCCCGCGTGCGCAGCTCTATCGCCAAGGTAATCTTCGGACAGGACGAGGTCATCGAGCAGACGCTCATCACCTTGCTGGCCGGTGGACATGGCCTGCTCATCGGCGTGCCTGGACTGGCCAAGACACGGCTCGTCGAGACCCTCGGCCTCGCCCTCGGCCTTGATTTCAAGCGCATCCAGTTCACGCCCGATCTCATGCCTGCCGACATCATCGGTTCCGAAGTTCTCGAAGAAAACGAACGCGGCCAGCGCAGCTTCCGTTTTCTCAAGGGCCCGGTCTTCACCCAGCTCCTGATGGCCGACGAAATCAACCGCGCCAGTCCGCGCACCCAGAGCGCACTCTTGCAGGCGATGCAGGAACGCGTCGTCACCGTGGCCGGCAACCGCTACGATCTGCCGCGCCCATTTCATGTCCTTGCCACCCAGAACCCGCTGGAGCAGGAGGGCACCTATCCCCTGCCCGAAGCCCAGCTCGACCGCTTCCTGCTGCAGATCGATGTCGGCTATCCCGATGCCGCGGCCGAGCGGCAGATGTTGCTTGCCACCACCTTCGGCGAGGAACCCAGCGTCGAGCAGACACTGACGCCTGCGCAATTGCAGAGCGCCCAGACCCTGGTGCGCCACCTGCCGGTCGGTGACAAGGTGATCGATGCCATTTTGCGCCTGGTGCGCGCCGCCCGTCCTGATTTGGGGGGCAATCCCGAGGTGCGTGACTTCATCTCGTGGGGTCCTGGACCGCGTGCCAGCCAGGCCTTCATGCTCGCAGTCCGCGCACGGGCCCTGCTCGAGGGCCGGTTTGCTCCGTCTACGGATGATGTCGCAGCTCTCGCCGGTCCGATTTTGCGCCACCGCATGGCGCTGAATTTTTCTGCACGTGCCGATGGCACCACCGTTACCGATGTCATCGCGCGGTTATGCCGGAGCCTGATTTGAGGGCACGCATGTTAGATGCAAAGGGCCTGAAACAAGAGGCCGAGGCGCTTGCCTCCAGCCTTCCGCCCCTGCTTGTGGCCGCCCTGCGTCTGGCCACCACGGTCAGCCTTGGCGTCCATGGCCGGCGCAAATCGGGCATGGGCGAGAGCTTCTGGCAGTTTCGGCGCTATCAGTCCCATGATCCGGCCAGTGCCATCGACTGGCGCCAGTCCTCCCGCTCGCAGCATCTGTTTGTGCGTGAACGCGAATGGGAAGCGGCCGCTGCGGTGTGGTTGTGGCGCGACAACTCTCCCAGCATGGACTTTCGCTCGCGCTGGGCGACGACGAGCAAAAGCGAGCGCGCCGGATTGCTGCTTCTGGCCCTTGCCGCCCTTCTGGTTCGCGGTGGCGAGAAGATCGCGCTTCTGGGCGCCGACAGCGAACCAGGCCAGGGACGCATGGCCCTCAGCCGCACCGCTTTTGCGCTTGGCCGCAGCAAGGAAGAACAGCTGCCGCCGCCACGCCGCGTCGGCCGCCATGCCCAGCTGATCTGGTTCAGCGATTTTCTGGGGCCAAAGGCCGAGATCGCGGCGCAGATGACGCGCTATCGCGGGGCTGGCGTGACGGGTCACCTCGTGCACTTGGTTGATCCGGCAGAGGAGGATTTTCCCTACGAGGGGCGGACGCGCTTTGAAGGACCGTCCTCTTCTGACAGCCAGATCGTCGGCCGCGCCGAAAGCCTGCGTAGCCTCTATCAGGCGCGCTTTGCCCGCCATGGCGAAGAGCTCGCAAGTCTGGCACGCAGACAAGACTGGACCTATTTGCGTCATCGCACCGACAAGCCGGCGGGTCTCGCGCTGACCGCCCTTTACGGGCATATCGGCGGTGATGCGCCGAACCGCAGAGCCAGCTGATGGGTGCCCTCAGCTTCGCTGCGCCGCTCCTTCTCGCCGCGCTCGCGCTGCTGCCGGCGATCTGGTTTCTCCTGCGCGTAACCCCACCTTCGCCCCGGCGCGAAATCTTCCCGCCCCTGCACCTTCTGCGCGGACTTCAAAGCAGCGAAGAAACCCCGGCGCGTACCCCTTGGTGGCTCCTTCTGCTGCGTCTGCTGGTGGCGGCGCTCATCATCCTCGCCCTGGCCGGACCCCGTCTGGGCAAGCTGCCGCGGGCGTTTGGCCAGGCGCCCCTGGTGCTTTTCGTCGACAATGACTGGGCTGGGGCCAACACTTGGAACCTGCGCCGCGCCGCGATGACCGAGGCAATCGCCACCGCCGGCGCCCATCACGAGCCTGTCGTCATTGTGCCGACGGCCGCAGGCGCCCGGCAAATTCCCTCACTGCTGAACGCAGCCAAGGCCGAGCGCCGCGCCCGCGAACTTGCCCCGGAAGCCTTTCTGGGCAACAGGCAGGCTGCGCTAGGCGCCCTTCTGAAACTCCACTTTGCCGCGCGCCCGCAGATCCTCTGGCTGAGCGATGATCTTGATTACGGCCATGCGCGCGCGGTGGCGCGCGCATTGAAGCGCATCGGCAGCGTCGAACTCCTGCGGGATCGGCCCGCGCAATATCCCCTGGCCATTACGGCGCTCAAGAATGCGGGACCACAGCTTCGCATCGTCATCGACCGCGCACTGGCGGCAGGAACCCAGAAAGGCCTCGTGGAGGCCCAGAACAGCAACGGTGACGCGCTCGCCACCGCCCCCTTTGTCTTCGCCGCAGAGGCGCGCTCGACCACGGCGACGCTCGCGCTGCCCCTGCAATTGCGCAACCACATCGCGCGCCTTGTCCTTTCCGGTAACAGCTCCGCGGGCGCCGTGCATCTTCTGAGCACCACCGCCCGCTTCCAGAAAGTCGGCATCGTTGCTGCCACCAGCAGCCAGAGCCGATCGCCGCTCCTTTCGGGGGCCTATTATCTGCAGCGCGCGCTCTCGCCTTATGCCGATGTCAGCCATGGCAGCATTGGCGAAGAACTCGCCCGCCGTGTCGGGGTTCTGGTGCTCTCCGATATCGGCCGCATCAGCGGCGATGATTATGCACGGGTCGCCCGCTTCGTGGCGGAAGGAGGCGTGCTCATCCGCTTTGCCGGACCACGCATGACCAATGGCGCCGATGCCCTCGTTCCGGTCAGCTTGCGCAGCGGCGGGCGCTATCTTGGCGGCGCCATGGGCTGGGCAAAGCCACAGCATCTGGCAGCCTTTCCCAATGCCTCGCCGTTCAGCGGTCTTGCCATCCCTGAGGACGTCACCATCTCCCGGCAAATCCTCGCCCAGCCCAGCATCGAACTTGCCACACGCAGCTGGGCGCGGCTTGCCGATGGCACTCCCCTTGTCACCGGCGCCCCGCGTGGCAAGGGCTGGATCGTGCTTTTTCATGTGCCCGCCGCCCCCGGATGGTCGACACTACCCATGTCCCATCTCTTCATCGACATGCTGCGCCGCCTGCTCGAGCTTTCAGCTGGCACCTCGCCACGGGCCATCGGTGCGCACGCGGCGGCAAGCTTGCCACCACGCGCCATACTGGATGGCTTTGGCAGGCTCAAAAAGCCTTCGCCCGAGACCTTGCCGCTGCAAGGTGCGGACCTCGCCCGTTTTGTGCCCACCCAAAGCCATCCGCCCGGTCTTTATGGCAGTGTGGATGCTAGCGTGGCGCTGAACACCACCTCGGTGCGCACCCCGCTCATCGCACTACACAGCATGGGTCTGGCCAGCCGGTATTATACGGGTCACACCACGCTGCTGCTTGCGCCCTACCTGCTCGTTGGCGCTTTTGTGCTGCTGCTCACCGATGGCGTGATCGGTCTTTGGCTGCGCGGGCTCCTGCCACTGCGGCAGTGGGCGGGTTTTGCTACGGTGCTGCTGTTGCTGCCGGCCGTCTTGCCCCACCAGGCGCGGGCCGGCGAACGCTTCGATATGAAGGCTGCGCTCAACACCCGTCTTGCCTATGTCATCACCGGCATTGCGAGCGTCGACCGCATGAGCAAGGCCGGACTGAGCGGACTTGGACTGTGGCTGAGAGCCCGCACCTCCTACGATCCCAAAACACCGATGGGCGTCAATCTTGCAACCGACAACCTGTCGTTCTTTCCGCTCCTCTATTGGCCGATGGATCCGCGCGAGAAAGCACTGACCCCGGCCGAGCTCAGCAAGATCCAGACCTATATGCGCGATGGTGGCACGCTCTTCATCGACACCCGTGAACTGACGCTCGGGCCCACACGCGGACCGAACAATCCGGGCGAGATCACCTTGAAACGCCTGCTCGGTAAACTCGATCTGCCGCCGCTCGAACCCATCCCCGCCGATCATGTCCTCACCAAGACATTCTATCTGCTTTCAAGCTTTCCCGGACGCTGGGCAGGTGGCACGCTCTGGGTGCAGAAGCTGCCGCCACGTGATCCCAATGCCGGACCTGAACCGGCCCGCGGTGGCGATGACGTCTCACCCATCATCATTGGCAGCAATGATTATGCCGCTGCCTGGGCGGTGAACGCCCAGGGCGAACCTCTTGTGGCGATCGTCCCGGGCGGCGAGGAGCAGCGCGAGATGGCGGTGCGTGTGGGCATCAATATCGTGATGTATGCGCTGACCGGAAATTACAAGGCCGATACCGTGCAGGTTCCGGCCCTGCTGCGGAGATTGGGCAAGTGAGTGTGGCCAGCCTCAGCTTCGCGCCGCAGCTGCCATGGGTGCTGATCTGGCTTCTGGCCGCACTCGCTTTGGCCCTCACCCTCATCGGCCTGATGCGCCGGGCCCGCGGCAGTGTGTGGCGCGGCCTCGGCTTCGCCGTCGTGCTCCTTGCTCTTGCCAATCCTCTCATCGTGCGCCAGAAGCGCCAGCCCCTCAACGATGTCATGGCCCTCGTCGTCGACCAGTCACAAAGCATGGACATCGGCGGGCGCAAAGAGGCAGCGCTTGCCGCAGCTGCCTCGCTGTCGATGGCACTCAAAGCCAAATATCCCCATCTTGAAATCCGCAAGGTCACGGTGCGCACCTCGGCCAATGGCGATAACAATGGCACCGAGCTCTTTCACGCGCTGAACCGCGCCCTTGCAAACGTACCTCCGGCGCGCATCGCCGGTGCCATCGCGATCACCGACGGCGAGGTAAGCGACGCGCCGGCTCCCGGCAAGACAGGGCTTACGGCGCCGCTGCAGGTCTTGATCAGCGGACGCAAGAACGAAGCCGACCGCAAGCTTTCGGTGCTCAGCGCCGCGCGCTTTGCCATCGTCGGTCACCACGCGCAGATCCAACTGCGCATCGACGATTTCGGCGGGCCTAAGAAGGGCTTTGCCCGCCTGCGGGTGCGCGTCGGCGGCAAGGAACGGGCGATCAGAACAATTCCCGTCGGCCGCACCACAACCATCAGGGTCGCCATTCACCATGAGGGCGAGAACGTCATCGAACTCATCGCCGAACCAGGCCCCGCCGAGCTGACCTTGGAAAACAACCGCGCCGTCATTCCCGTTACCGGGGTGCGCGACCGCCTGCATGTCCTCCTTGTCTCAGGCGAGCCCAATGCCGGCGAACGGGTCTGGCGCAGCCTGCTGAAGGCCGATCCTTCCGTCGAACTCGTGCACTTCACGATCCTGCGCCCCCCAACCAAAGTCGACAACACGCCCGCCGATCAGCTGTCGCTCATCGCCTTTCCGGTCAACGAGCTCTTCAACCGCAAGCTCAACAGCTTCGATCTTGTCATCTTCGACCGCTATCGCCTGCGTGGGCTCCTGCCCCCCGCCTATTTTGAAAACATCGTCCGCTATGTCGAACATGGCGGCGCCCTGCTCGTCTCCTCCGGTCCCGAATATACCGGCGGGGTGAGCATCTACCGCACCGCGCTTGCCAGTATTCTTCCGGCCCGTCCCACCGGCACCATCATCACCGAGAAATTCCGCCCAGAGCTTACCCAGCTGGGCCAAGCCCATCCGGTGACCGCAGGGCTTGCCGGTGCCAACAGTCCGGGCAAGCCGGCGACCTGGGGAAGCTGGTTCCGGCTGATCGGTGCGGACGCCGTCTCTGGCCAAACCCTGATGAAGGGACCAAAGGACAGTCCGCTTCTTGTTCTCGACCATGTCGGCAAGGGCCGGGTTGCTGAACTTCTCTCCGATCAGTCCTGGCTGTGGGCCCGCGGCTTTGAAGGTGGCGGACCGGTTGCCGAACTTTTGCGCCGCGTGGCGCACTGGCTGATGAAAGAGCCCGAACTGAGCGCAGAGCGCCTGACCGCAAACATCCGTGGCGGGACGATTTACGTGCATCGCCACACCCTCGCCAAGTCCACACCACCGGTCATCGTGAGGGAGCCCGATGGCAAAGTGCGCAGCCTCACGCTGCACCAGGTGGGGCCGGGCAACTGGCACGCCCACGCCGCCATCCATCAGCTCGGGCTTTATCGGCTGAAGAACGGCACGCTGACGGCCGTTGCCGCCGCAGGGCCCCTCAACCCCAAGGAGATGGCGGATGTCCGCGCCACCGCGCGCATCCTCCAGCCTCTCGCACAAGCAAGCGGAGGCTCGGTGCACTGGCTGGTGGATGGCGGCGTGCCACAGGTGCGTATGGTGACCTCCGGCCATCCCTTCTTTGGCCGCCACTGGATCGGCCTTAGAGCCAACAACGCCTATCGCGTGACGAGTGCCGAACAAAAGCCCCTCTTGCCGGGCTGGGTGGTGTTGCTGGTTGTCCTGTCCGCAGTCCTGATCGCCTGGCAGCGCGAAGGGCGCTAACCGGAAATGACTTTGTAAAATTTATCTATGTTTGCGACAGTTAGTCACCGTGAAACCAAAGTCCTTGAACCGGGGAGCTTCCGAGATTTGGTGAAACTAACCTAAGTAGACTAAGGCTATCCATAATGCGGATTGTCAGCATAAAGCGTGCGCGTGAAGCCGCATTCCTGGTCGGCACCTGCCGCCACGCGATGGCCAGCCCTGTTGTCGCTGATGAACGCAACCCCAAGCTCTTGACCCTCCTCCCACGCGTTCAATGCGTGCGGCCAGCCCGGCAGAGTTTGATAAAACCTGCAAGTGCTGCGCCGTAGGGTCGGCCAGTAACCGCCGTAAGGCGAACTTCACGGCGGATGGGTGGCTCAACGAGCGGGCGCACAACCAGTGGCGCCGGCACCGCCATCCGTTCGGAGAGCACCGCGATGCCGAGCCCGGCGGCAACCAGATCCAGAATATGTGCGGTCCCGCCATCACACCGACGGGTACGGATGCCGTCGCCTTCTTCGGGTGCCAGCATCTGGACAAAGCCGCCACAGCGCTCGCCATGAAGCAGGACCTCGCCGCGCAGATCTTTGGCGGTGATGGTCGTCGCCGCGCACAGGCGGTGTTCAGGCGGCAAGACGGCCACTGCGCCTTCTTCGTAAAGCTTCCACGACCGGAAACGCTCCGGCAGCGGACAGTCTGCCGGCAAGATGGCGCAGTCGAGCATGTCCGACAGCATGGCTTCGATGAGCATCGCCACCGCCGCTTCCTCAAAGCGCACCATCAGGTCGGGCATGAGCAGGGCAATCTCGCGCACCGCGCCGGCAATCGCCGCCGCGCCAACCCCCGGCCCCAGGCCGATCTTCAGGCTGGCCGCAGGCTGCTGGCGCCGCGCTTGGGCGAGCGCGCGCGCCGCCTCTGCTGCGCTGAGCATCGCATCCAGATGCGGCAGCATCGCCCGTCCCAGATCGGTCAGCTGGGTGAGGTTGCGTTCACGAAAGACCAGAGGACCGCCAAGCTCCTCTTCCAGACGCTGGATCGCCCGCGTCAGCGCCGGCTGGCTGACATTGCAGGCCTCGGCCGCGCGCGTGAAGTTCAGCAGCCGACTCAGCGTCACGAAATAACGGACCTGCGTCAGCTCCATCCCTTAGCCCCGCTGCGCGCCATTGAGCCGCTCTAGCGCAGCAAGAATCCGCTCGGGCGCCGCACGGCGCGTGAAATCGACATCGATAAAGCGCCAGGCCACCCGGCCATCGCCATCAAGCACAAAGGCGGCCGGTACCGGCAGGAAATCTGCGCCATTGCCATGGCGATCGCCGATATCAACACCGGCGCGGCTGAGCAGCGTGTGATAGAGCGGAGGAATGCGGAAGACCACACCGGCGGCAAGTCCCACCCCGCAATCCACGTCCGAGAGCACATGGAAGGCAGCCGACGGATCCGGTTTGGCGGCCCGCGCCCATGGCCCAATCTCCGGGGTCAGAGCAAGCAGGCTGGCACCTGAGGCCCTGATCTGGGGGAGTATTTCCACGAGCGCATTGAGCATGAGCTTGCAATAGGGACACCAGATACCGCGAAAGAACTGCACGATCACCGGACCACGGGCAAGATGGTCGGCAAGCGCAACAAGGCGTCCTTCCGTATCCGGCAGGATAAAATCCGGAAACTGCGCTTCCTCGGTCAGCACGTTGGAGAGAAAGCCATTGGCGCCGAGCGTGCCAACCACCTCCTCATAGGCGACACGCATCGCCTCGCTGGCATTGCGCCTGTCACGTTCGGCGCTCAGCAGGTCATCGAGGCTCATGGCAGCTCCAGCTTCCCCTCACGCTCTTGAGGCTAATCGAGGCGCCGGACCGTTCAAGGCCCGACGCGCCCCAGCAGGACAAAATCAGTTACGGCTCACACGCCGCCATGGCCCATCTTGCTGTGGCCCATCTTGCTGTGACCCATCTTGCTGTGACCCATCTTGCTGTGCCCCATGGCCGAATGGGCCATCTTGCCATGCGCCATGGCGGATTTGCCATGCGCCATGGCTGTCTTTTGCGCCATCGCGTTATGTCCCATGGCGCTGCTGTCCTGGGCCAGGGCCGTGCCGGAGGCAAGGCCGAAGATAAGTGCAGCGAGGCTCACAAAACGGATCATAGTGGTCTCCTTGAAGTTTGGGACGGTGGCCCCCTTGCACGGTGCCAGGAGGGCGTAACCTTGTCCGGTCCCCACCAAGATGCAGGCGCAGGCGGGGCCCCGGCCAATACCGTTTGGTTATGGTTTTGATACCTCGCCGCAGGCGGGCTCGTCGGGCATCACTGCCCCCGCGCCACCGACTGCGAGGAGTTCTGCCATGCGTCGCCATCGCCCCATCCACCCTCTGCCGCTGCGCATCATGCACTGGCTGAACGTGATCGCCATCGTCACCCTGATCGGCAGTGGCTGGGAAATCTACAATGCCTCTCCCATCCTGCCCTTCAGCTTTCCGCAATGGGCGATCATCGGCGAGTGGCTGGGCGGCGCCATCGCCTGGCACTTCGCCGCCATCTGGCTCCTGATGGTGAACGGTCTTGCCTACCTCGGCTGGGGCACATTGAGCGGGCATTTTCGCCGCAAGCTCCTGCCCCTCAGCTTGCCTGCCATCACAGGCGATCTTGTGGCGGCTCTGAGGTTTCGCCTCCACCATGAAGAGGGCGTCTATAACGGAGTGCAACGCCTCTTCTATTGGGGCGCGATCGTCCTTCTCATCCTTGCAGTACTTTCCGGTCTTGCGGTGTGGAAACCGGTCCAGCTCTGGTATCTCTCGGATCTGTTCGGTGGCTTCGCCTTTTCCCGCATCGTGCATTTCGCGGTGATGAGCGCGATCTGCGCCTTCATCCTCATTCATGTCCTGCTTGTTGCGCTCGTGCCGCGGGTCCTGCCTGCGATGATTTTTGGCGGACGCCTCAACGACACCCCACCTGCGGAGTAGACACCATGACCTCACGTCTTGATCGACGCAGCGTCCTTGGCCGCGGCCTCATCCTTTGCGCGGCCACCATTCTCTCCGGCTGCAATTATGATCATCTCCACCATCCAGATCTGGCCGACCGCTTCCTGACGGGCATGTCGCGCTGGAACGACCGGGTGCAGGCCAATCTCTTCAGCCAGACCCGCCTTGCTCCCACCTATCCGGCTGCCGCGATCACGCGGCCGCCCCGCTTCAACGCCTTCTACGACATCGATCAGGCACCACAGGTCGATCCCGCCACCTGGCGCCTCGAGCTCACCGGACGGATCGCCGACAAGCGCCCCTGGACGCTCGGGCAATTACGCGCGCTGCCCCAGGAAAGTCAGATCACCCGCTTTATCTGCGTCGAAGGCTGGCGCGTGATCGGCCAGTGGGGCGGTGTGCCACTTGGCCACTTCCTGCGTCGCATCAATGCCGATCTCAAGGCGCGATACGTCTTCTTCCACTGCGTCGATGGCTATTACGAAAGCATCGACATGCCCTCGGCCCTGCATCCGCAGACCATTCTTGCCCTGGACTTTCTTGGCGAGCCCCTAACCCCACCCTTCGGTGCGCCTATGCGCCTGCGCATTCCAACCAAGCTCGGCTACAAAAATCCAAAATCCATTGTCGCCATGGGCGTGACCAATGTCTTCCCGAGCGGCTACTGGGTGCGCCAGGGCTATAACTGGTTTGGCGGCTCCTGATCACCGCCCCAGGCCTCACACCCCTTCCCTCATCTGCCACTGGACTGTCGCACGATCGATTTGGCTTCAGGGCCACCGCATCCTGCAGCCCAACACAGAAGGCGGCCCCGGCTCCTTGGCCAAGCGCGAACTGACAGCTTTGGCGCACGCCAAGGCGGTGGCAGGGCCTTCGCTCTTTGGCGGACGCCAAAGAGCGGTTGAACAGCATGAACGCACGAGAGGCTGGGTCATCCTCATGCGTTCAGTCCTGCATGGCGCTCATACTTTTAGCCTGTACAGCGCCACAATCTGGTGGGCAGTTCCTGCAAGCGAGATTGTTTCGGCGATGTTCATCAGCATGCGGGCTTCGCCGGTGATACCGTTCCAGAGCCCGTATTTCCGCGCCTTATAGACGTGCCCCACCCCCTCCCACCACACACTCTTGACCCGGGCGTTGCGCCGGACGAGCAGGTTATTGAGATAGGTCTCAAGTCCAAATCCCGGCAAGCGCTCTATGATATCGACATGCCCGGCAAGCATATCCCGCCGCAGCACGCGTTCGCCGGAGAGATAATCGAGGCCGATCGTACGCCATGGAAGAAGTGCGTCCGCACGCAGACTGATGCTGGCGTCTGCACAGCCGCTCAATACGGGCAAGAGAAGATCCGTCACGTCGTTGGCCGTCAGCCCGATCAGATCGGCATCGAGAAACAGCAGGAACTCGCCCGTCGACTGGCGAATGCCCGCACAAATCGCACCACTTTTCCCGGTATTTTGCTCCAGCACGATCAGACGCGCCTTCTCGAAACGGGAAATTATATTGGCGGTGTTATCTGTGGAGCCGTCGTCGACGGCAATGACTTCGTCGATGAGCGAATGCGCGGTGGTGACCGCAAGCACCTCACCAATGCGTCGGGCCTCGTTGTACGCGGGAATAATGCAGCTAACCCTCGTCATAGTTCACACGAACATAGCGACGGACAAGAAGATAAAGCCCGGTCAGGCAAAGTATTCCGGCGAAAAGAAAGAACCCCCTTGTAAGATCGTTGTCGATGCTCTTGTAGGCATAGCCAAAAAAGTAGCCAATGAGCAGCAGAGCCATGGTCTTGGGAATCGTGCCAAGCAGATTGTACCAGAGAAATTTTCCCACCGGCATGCGCGCCGCACCAGATGCAGGCAGGATAACAATTCCGGTTTGCGTGTATTTGGCGAAGAGCAGCATCTTGGCCCCGTGTCTCTCGAAATAGCGCCCCGCGCGCACAAGGCGATCTTCGGTGATCCCCAAAAGAGACCATATTCCTGCAGGCGCTCCCGCACGACCAATGCCGTAATAGATAATATCTCCGAAGAGATCGCCGATGACAGCAACTGCAAAAACAGCATAAATGTCGAAGTAGCCTTGGCTTGCTATGAATGCAGCAATAATCGTGACAATCGGTCCCTCGACGATCTCAACGAGGAAGAGAATGAAATATCCGTATTGCTCGAGCAGGTGATGAATGAGATCGGGCGATAGCATGTACGCCTGTGGGGTTGGTGCAAGAAGACGAGGTTATGGCGATCGTCGATCCTGATTCCGTCGTGATCTTGGCAAAGACCTGACCTTGGAGAGCAGGAACCATCTCGCCGGTGGCTGACGTTGCTGCGACAGTTCAGTTGCACACTTGTTACAGGTCGTTGTCAATACAGGCTCTAAAGGTCTAACTCGGTTTCACTTGCAGGTTTGGCTCTGCACGCCGTTGCGGACTTCCTATGTCATTCAGCAGGTCACAAATAGAGCCCTGATTTTAGAGGAAGATGCGGATCGCAAGCAATTCTCTTCAGCCATGACGCGGAAGGATGCCGGTGCATTGGACTAAGCGGCCCTGAAAGCACCGAGATTGCGGGCGCGCCCACAGATGCAATCTTCTCCCCGCCTTTCAGCGTGATCTGCTTGCAGGGGCGCCAGGGCCGATCCTGGCCAAACCATTGCTATGGCGGAAGAACAGGTCATTTTATGCGCGCAACCTGCTTCGTCAGAAACCCCTGACTGACATCGGCCGCCCGCTCCAGCCCCGCGCAAGGCCGGCCGGCCCGGGCAACAGCTGTGCGCAGGACAAGGCGGCCGCGGCCTCATCAGGCGAGAAGGTCAAGCATGTGCCGGGCGATCATGAGATCCTCCGCCGTCGGTATCACCCAGGCCGACACCTTGCTCCGTGAAATCAGGGTTTCTCCGCTTTGGTTGGCGGCCTCATCGAGCGCGATGCCAAGCCAGCGCGCGCCTTCGCAGATGCGCTGGCGGATAAGGGGCGCGTGCTCACCTGTCCCCGCCGTAAACACCAGGGCGTCAAGTCCGCCCAGCACTGCAGCAAGTCCGCCCAGCTCCTGGCTGACGCGATAGACGAAGAGATCGATCGCCGCCCCCGCTTCGGGCGCCTCACTTGCCAGCAATTCGCGCATGTCGGCGCTGATGCCCGATACTCCCAACAGGCCACAGCGATGATAGAGAAGGTCGCAGATCGCCTCTGCCGACATCTTCTTTTCGCTGAGTAGATAGAGCAGAACCCCCGGATCGAGCGTCCCGGGCCTGGTTGCCATCATCAGCCCGTCAAGGGGCGTGAAGCGCATGGTGGTGGCAATGCTTTTGCCCGCCTTGAGCGCACACAGGCTCGCCCCGCTGCCCAGATGGGCAATGATCACCCGCCCCTTTGCGCGCACAGATCCCAGTACCTCAGGGAGTTGACCTGCAACATATTCATAGGAAAGGCCGTGAAAGCCGTAAGCCTGGACCCCCTCGTCATGAAGCGCCCGGGGGATCGCAAAGCGGGTGGCAAGCTCGGGCTGGTGGGCATGGAAGGCGGTATCAAAGCAGGCGATCTGAAGCATCCCCGGATGAAGCTGCGCCATGGCCTCTACCGCTGCGATATTGTTCGGCTGGTGCAGCGGAGCGAGCGGACTGAGCGCCTTTAGCTCGGCAATAACCTTCGCATCAAGACGCACGGGCCCGGTAAACTTCCTGCCGCCATGAACGATGCGATGGCCGACTGCCTCAAGCCCGGCCCTGCCAAAGCGTTCCTCGAGCACCAAGAGGGCCGCCTCAAGGGCGCGATGATGGCTGAACGCTGTGCCCAGATCACGGGCAAGGAGCAGCTCTCCACGCCCATCCCTCAGCTCAAGACGTGACGCCTGTCCAATTGCCAGGATCGCCCCGTCGCATACGGCATCCTTAAGAGCAAGGGGCGCGCGCCTCTCGAACACCGTGAATTTTAGGCTCGATGAGCCCGCATTCAAAACCAGGAGCTTGCCGGCCATGGTCTTCTTCCTGGATCTACTTGGGGTGAGGCCCTCAAGCAAGACCTGCGTCTGGCCATTGCCAGTTGCGGACCTCCGGCAGGTCAAGGCCATGTTCGCGAATGTAGTGGCGATGCTCGATCAGCTTGTCCTTGAGCCTCTGCTTCAGATAAACGCCCCGCGCCCGCGTCGCGGGCAGCCGGTCGATCGCATCCATCACAAGATGGAAGCGGTCCAGCTCATTGAGGACCGCCATGTCGAACGGGGTCGTGATCGTGCCTTCCTCCTTGTAACCACGAACATGGATATTGTGATGATTGGTGCGCCGATAGGTCAGCCGGTGGATCAGCCAGGGATAGCCGTGAAAGGCAAAGATGACCGGCCTGTCTGCCGTGAAGATCTCCACGAAGTCGCGATCGGCGAGCCCATGGGGATGCTCAGATTGAGGCTCAAGCTTCATCAGATCAACGACATTGACCACCCGGATCCTGAGCTCGGGCAGATGGCTGCGCAAGATGCTCACCGCCGCCAGCGTCTCAAGCGTCGGCACATCGCCGCAACAGGCCATGACAATGTCGGGCTCATCGGCCTCATCATTGCTCGCCCATGTCCAGATGCCGATACCCTGCGTACAGTGCATCACCGCCTGTTCCATGCTGAGCCATTGCGGCGCCGGATGCTTGCCGGCAATCACCACGTTGACGTAGTGCCGGCTCCTCAAGCAATGGTCCATCACCGACAGCAGGCAATTGGCGTCAGGTGGCAGATAGACCCGCACCACTTCCGCCTTCTTGTTCACCACATGATCGAGAAAGCCCGGATCCTGATGGGTGAAACCATTATGATCCTGCCGCCAGACATGGGAGGACAACAGATAATTGAGCGAGGCGATCTTGCGTCGCCAGGGCAGGCCCGCTGACACCTTGAGCCATTTGGCGTGCTGGTTGAACATCGAATCGACGATGTGAATGAAGGCCTCATAACAGTTGAAGAGGCCATGGCG
>JAKAVI010000009.1 GCA_021817355.1 Pseudomonadota bacterium
CTTTGCGGCGGCAGCTGGCCTGGGTCATCCAGGCAATAGCCAAGACCTCTTACCGTTTGGATGGTATCCGGTCCGAGCTTTTTGCGCAGGCGCCCCACAAAGATCTCAATGGTATTCGAATCGCGGTCAAAGTCCTGATCATAGAGATGCTCAATGAGTTCGCTGCGGCTCACCACCTTCCCCTTGTGATGGGCGAGGTAAGAAAGCAGACGGTATTCCAGGCTGGTCAGCCTGATCAGGGCCCCATCGTAGGTGACCCTGCTGGTGCGTGTGTCAACCCGAAGCTTTCCGATCTCGATCTCTGCCGATGCATGCCCGGCTACGCGACGCAGTACCGCCCGCAGGCGCGCCAGCAATTCCTCGGTGTGGAAGGGTTTGGCCAGATAGTCATCCGCGCCCGCATCAAAGCCTGCAACCTTGTCGCTCCAGCGGTCCCGCGCCGTCAGGATCAGAACCGGCATCGTGCGCCCAGCCTTACGCCATTTTTCCAGCACAGTGACACCGTCCATCTTCGGCAGCCCGAGGTCGAGCACGATCGCATCATAGGGTTCCGTATCGCCCAGGAAATGCGCCTCCTCGCCGTCAGCAGCACTGTCGACGGCATAGCCGGCATCGGCCAGGGCCTTGACCAGGAGGCGCTGCAGATCACGATCATCCTCAACGACTAAGATACGCATGAGAAATCCCACAAAGGGTCAGCGATGATGCCTGGCCGGCAGCCGCGGGGCTGGGCGGCCGGCATGCGGGCCAGATGGCAGACTACGCGGACCATGGACCTTGCCGAGAACAGCGCCACTGCGTGCATCTGTATCGTACCAGACCATGTGACCTTGCGGTGTCATCCATTTGAGACGGTAGTGCATGCGACCATCCTGACCGCGGTAAGGCCCCTCCGCATCGTAAAACGTGCCAGGATGCGAGTGCCGGAACCTTGGCAGGATCTTGTCGAGCCGTTGCGCCGGTGCAGGCCCGGGGCCATGACCTCGGGCCAGCGTCGCCGCGGGTAAGGACACCACGATGCACAGGAAGAAGGTGGAGGCGCGCATAAGACCTTCTAGCGCGCCCTGCCTGAATGGTCGATGAACGGGCACCTCCCCCGGCGAATTGCCTCAGCGAGGCTGGCCGGACGGCTGTCAGGAGAAGCGCTCTGGCCGTGCGCAGCGTGCAGTGTGGGGACTTGAAGACTGTCGGGGTCCTGACACCGGCGGACCGATACCGCCCAGGGCGGCTCCCCACCGGGACCTCCTGTCCGCGCTAGGCGGCCGCCGACGGCAGCGCTGCCCGCCCGCGGCGGCGCAGATATTCCCCTTCACTGAGGCCAAGCATCCGGCTTGTCAGCTGCGCTGCAAATTCCAGGGCATCTTCAGCCCCGGCACGGGTTTCCGGACCAATACTGCGCAATAGCCGCAGCAATTCCTCATTGTAGGTGCACAATTCGCGCACGGTTTCCTCTTCCGCAGCGTCCAGCGCCGCCGAGATCGACACCGCGGCCGCAAACGGTCGGCAGCCAACCACCAGATCAGCGTAGCGAATCGCGCGCTCGCGCTTTTCGGCAGGTGCTGGACGGGCAATGTCTGGAACCCGCGGACCACCGTTGAACCCTGCCCGCTGGGTGGGGAGCGAGCCCAGGATTTCACGGCTGCTGCGCCCGATCAGCGCGTCAAGACATTCTGCCGCCGTGGCGCGCGCCTTGATCAGACGCTGTCCCCATTTGCCATAGCGGCGGACCTCAACCTCCTTGACGAGACCCATCGACAGCTCGGCAAAGCCAGCCACGGCCATGCTGAGTGCTTCAGGATCAAACTGGGGATGACGGGCACTGCATATGACTGACAGGTAGTTTTCCATTTCCTCGAGCAGAAGCTCGCCGACAAGCCCCATATCGGTTGCCGAAATCAGGGTATCGACCTGCTGGCGGGCGACAAAGCGCGGCAATCTCAAGGCTTCCCAGGGTCGGGCAAGGCGGTGCATGGTGATGACTGCGACGTAGGGGGCAGCATCGGGCACCCGGACGACAACCCGTTCATAGAGCCCTCGCAGTTCAAGCAGAATGGGCTCGCTCAGGCTTGGCAATCCGCGCGGGATCAGTTTCTGCAGCTCGACGATTTCCGGTCCGATCATCAGCAGCCGAAGCATTTCTTCGGCATCCGCCACGATCGCTTCGCTACCAAGCTGGGCTTTGGCCTTGGCCCGGCCGGCGTCATCCGTCAACGCCTCGGACATCGCGGCAGCCGCCGCCAGCCAGAATTCATTCGCCCGCGCCAGAGCGCCGGCTTCATCACGTGCGAGGAGTGCGGCCCGGCAGTCACTTACATAGGCGGCCATGGCTTCAGGCAGCAGAGTCTGTTCAAGCCAGGTCCAGACCGGACCAATGCTTTCGCGCGAGATTGCACCCTGACTTTTTGCCCGCCGCGGCCCGCTGGCGAAAAGATCCTCGAAGGGAGTGCAGAACAGCCGGCAGGGTGAGGCCACCCGTGTCCCCTGCGTGCCACGCAGATTGGGGCGCAGCCCCTGCAGGATGATCTCATGGGGCAGCGCCTGGCCACCCGTGAGCCGGTCCACCTCGACAGCCTTGGCCAAGCGCTGCGCCACCGGGATGGGCAGGGTCGACAGAAGACGGTGGAGGGTTTGCACCTTTTGGGGCGCCATCATGACGGCAGTCTTCCATGGCCCCCGCTGACCACCACGGTCGCGGACCTGCCACCCCTACTGGTTAACCCAAGTTCCGTTAACACCGCGTTGAACAGGGCAGGCAATGGTCACGGCGCGGCCGCTCGTCTATCCTCAGGCCGGGCTGCGAGCCCGAACAGGTGCCAGGTGCGGGGCGGAAGGTGCGACCAGGCGATTTCAGACGCTGGCGAAAGGAGTTAAAGCTGTCCCAGCAGGAGGCCGCCAATGCGCTGGGGCTGAAGCGCCGGGTGGTCCAGTACTATGAAAAGGGTGAGCGCGACGGCGAGCCGGTAGAGATTCCCAAAGCCGTGCGCCTGGCCTGCTATGCCCTCGCCCAGGGCATTTACGATTACCACGGCCCGCGCGATTAGCCGGCCCTAGTGGGCATGATGATGCAGGATCTCGTCATTGAGCCCGGTGTCGTAGGCAAGACCGGCCGGGGTCAGGATGATCTGGCGCGGCCACTCGGCGCGGGCCACGCCTTTACGCTCCAGGGCATGCCAGACCTTTTCGTTGAACAGTCCGGTGGCATCACGACTGGCAACGGTGGCATCGCCCAGGTGGAAATGATCTCCATGGGCATTGGGAAAGACATGGATGGTCACCTCTCCATCCCCCGGCCCCGCCATCGCGGCCTGAGGAAGGCCGGCCAAGACCTGCAGGAGGGTGAGCGTGCGCAGCTGCAAGGGATTGAGTTTGAGCGGATTGGTGCGTGGCGGCATATCGTTCTCCAGTTCAATGCGTATAGTCGCCAATGCGGCCATACTTCAAGGAGGCACCCCTTATGG
>JAKAVI010000200.1 GCA_021817355.1 Pseudomonadota bacterium
CATGACCGCAAAGCGGCAGTGGAATAGCTGCCTAGAGGCTGTGCAGGTCAAAACGCCGGATCGGGCGTTGGACATTCTTCTCAATCGATGGTTGCCCTATCAGACACTCGGGTGCCGGGTCTGGGCGCGCAGCGCCTTCTATCAGGCCAGTGGGGCTTACGGATTCCGCGATCAACTCCAGGATGTTATGGCACTTTGTATCTCACGACCTGATATCGCCCGCGAGCATCTGCTACGCGCGTCCTCGCGTCAATTTTCTGAAGGTGATGTTCAGCACTGGTGGCTACAGGAATCGGGGCGCGGGGTGCGTACCCGAGTGTCCGATGACCAGGTCTGGCTCCCCTATGTGGTCTCTCACTATGTCGATGTCACTGGAGACAGAGGCGTGCTCGACGAGATGATTCCATTCCTGGAAGGAAGGATCCTAACGCCAGGCGAGAGTGATGAATTCTCCGCACCGAAAAAGACGTCCCGCAGCGCCAGTCTATTTGAGCATTGTGCACTGGCGCTCGACAAGAGCCTGGCGGTCGGTACGCACGGCCTGCCGCTAATTGGTGGGGGGGACTGGAATGACGGAATGAACGCAGTTGGTTCAGGTGGTAAGGGTGAAAGTGTCTGGCTTGCGTGGTTTCTTCATACCACCCTGAGAGCCTTCGCGGATCTGGCTCAGAGCCGTGACCAGTCTTCTCGAGTATCGACCTGGCGTCAACACGCGGATTCATTGAGGCAATCACTCGATCGCGATGCTTGGGATGGCGATTGGTATCGCCGCGCGTTTTTTGATGATGGCTCGCCGTTAGGATCGGTAGAAAACTCAGAATGCAGAATAGATTCGATAGCGCAATCTTGGGCTGTCATTTCCGGGGCGGCAGATCCGGCACGCAGCGTGCGTGCGATGGCCGCACTCGACAAGTATCTCATCAATCGAGACGCAAAACTGTCGTTGCTATTCACGCCCCCCTTCAACTTTCCTGCACGTGATCCCGGCTATATCAAAGGATACCCTCCTGGTATTCGTGAGAACGGTGGACAGTACACACACGGCGCTGTCTGGGCCGTACTCGCCTATGCGATGTTGCATGACGGCGACAAGGCAGGCGAACTCCTATCAATGCTGAATCCGATCCGTCACTCCGACAGCCCCGCTGCAATGCAGCGCTACAAGGTTGAACCCTATGTGATATGTGCTGACCTTTATTCGGAGCCACCGCATGTCGGTCGGGGCGGGTGGACCTGGTATACAGGTTCTGCTGGCTGGCTCTACAGGGTGGCATTGGAGTCAATATTGGGGTTTCATTTGCATGGCGCCACACTTGAACTTGCCCCTTGCATTCCACGGAACTGGCGCTCCTTCGAGATTATCTTCCAATACCGATCAGCGCGATATGAAATCGTTGTGCAAAACCCCGACGGCCTCTGCCAGGGAACTTGTTCCATAACGCTCGATGGCCAAAGTCTTGTGGGAAACAAGAGTGCTCAGATACCGCTAACGGATGACGGCAGAACGCACCACGTGCGCGCCATTCTACAAACTCACGAAATATAACGTATTGGAGCAAATCAAAACCTAGACAGAAAATGTCGCCGCACTGGAGCATATCAATTTATCTTTTCCATTAACCACGAAAAAACCCTGAACCCTGAAAACCGTGCCACACCCATTACCGCCTCACGCATCAACCCACACTTCACTGGATTTACGTACTTCTAAGCCACCATCAATATCTGGGAGCCAGGCAACGGATGCCATTGCGTACAACCATTACAACGATCCCTGTGACCAAGCTGGCGGCAAATGCAATGCGGCTAACATTCAGCACGCTCAGCACGCTCAGGTCGCGATCTCGGATTCTTCCTTGACCTTGCTCAGAAAGTCCCGACAGAACATGCACTTGGAAAAGTGCATTGCAGATAACTTCCGGACAAATCATTTGCTCGAGTGAAATTGCTGCCACCAAATATGATAGGTGAGTAAATTCCGAGCCTAATGCGGAACCTTTCGGGGTGCTAAAGTCTGACGATGTTTATACAAATGTCACCCACTGATTTGTACGCTTCTGTGATCGGTAGGGACGACGGACCTTGGTGAAAAGATGCCCCATTCCGCGATGACTGCTCTGCTAGGGCCGGAATTTGACGCCTTCCTTTTTGCTCCATTAGAAGAGCAAAGCACTGGAAGGCCCATGAGCGTTCTTTCAGCGTTAGCGCGACTAGATGTCGATCCCTGGCGCGAGGCGGCCGAACTGGCACAGATGCCGAGGGAGGCTGCTCATCAAAGGTTGACCATGCTGTTCTCCCAGCCGTCCGTCGTGTCGGTACCGCCGTCGGCGCCAGCGGCCATTGCTGACCGGCTGGTCAAGCTGTTACCTCGGGGCACCCGCCCCCACTTCGTATCTCAGGGCAAGCTCTTCCAGGGCTACCCGACACAGCGGTGGCGCACAACAGCAAAAACGATCCTGGTTAATCTGGTTGTAGTTGCTAGCGTGCTGCTGGCCCAGTGGGCCCTAATGGGGCTGCGATTACCTGCAACAGGCATGGCACACGCAGCAGCGCCCCAGGTGGTCGCTATAAGGACATTACAGGCGAGCCACAGCAGACGTTGATTGTGCTTTCTATTGCATAAGGATTGTAAAACGATGGCAGATCCAAAGCAGCAGAAAATTCAAAGCGAGCTACACGTGCAGGCAACCAACCTTGACAGCAAAAAGAAAGCGCAGAAGGACCCACACGAGGAGCTAACGCGGGCAAGCCCCGTGAGCAATCCGGCTTCTGCCGCTGCACCCGGGCGCAAGCCGCTCTTTCGTGCCTGAATCAACAGCTGCCGCCGGCGGTTTAACCTGCAGGGGTAATCGCATAAATCCTGAAGACGCGCTTTTTGCTCGCATCGAGTCCTTCGAGTTTGAAGTAGATATATCGAGTCCAGGCTCGGTGCATGAGTTTCATGTATACCAGGTGACGCGTACCGCAAGCGCGATAATTCGATAACTGCCTGCCACGACGTTACCATTGAAAATATTGGTGTGGTCGGATGACTTGACAGTTGGAAGAAAGCCGGCGGACACCATGAAAATCTGCTAGCCCCATCGTGATCGACTGAATCCAAAAGGGAGGCGCTTTGCGGAGCAGACGTCGAAAGTTCTAACGGCAACGCGACAACGTGGTCTCTAAGCTGGGCGGGTTGCCTTTTCTGACCATACTGGCCCGGACTGATGGGTTTACCGAGTGTGCCCGGCTCGGCCTAAGAGGGTCGAGCTACAAAGATGCTTCAGAACGCTCACCGAGGCAATAATGCCCGCTTCCCACATGGATACCAATTTTGGCCACGCTCGACACTCAAACATGCCAGCGCTGGCCTGCAGGTCGGGTTGCGGGCGACCAAGATACGGGTTCAACTCAAGGCCATAGACAGCAAAGCCCAGCGCCACTCTAATCAAAGGAGGCGGGCCATGCTCCCGATACATTTGATCTGCGCCTTTTTCCGAGTGTCGGAATTTGACGGTTACCGAAATCAGCGGGAGCGGGAAATGTGATGAAATAGTGTCAGTTCCAAGTTGGGCGACATCGTAGGTACTGCCCGCACCATTGATGCTATGGAACACAAGCACGCCGTTTTGAAAGAAATCAGACGAGACTGGAAGGTAGATTAAGCTCTCGCCTGTTGCGGGGTTCCCTTGTGTGCTTGGGGGTCAGACGAATGCTGAGGGGGCATCAGCTCCTTACCCCGCTCCTGCTGTGAGGGCGAGCCGGGCTAGAGCGGGCAGGGACTTTGCGCCTGTCTTGCGCATGATTTGTGCGCGGTGGTTTTCCACGGTGCGTTGGCTAAGATTAAGGTCAGCTGCTATATTTTTGCTAGGGTGACCAGCAAGAACCAATTCCATGATTTGCCGCTGACGCTGCGTAAGCCTGCCAACAATTTCAGCGGCGTCGTTTCGCCAAACAGACAATTTATTCGCGTCCTGCGATTGTTCTAAAGCGCGCTCCACGCTGGCCAGCAATTCGTCCTGGTCGAAAGGCTTCTCTATGAAGTCAATTGCTCCGGATTTCATTGCTTGGACCGCCATCCGGACATCGCTGTGTCCGGTTATCATAATCGCCGGAAAACGGCCATCGCCGTTTTTAATCCGTTGTAGCAGTTCAAGACCCTGCATCCCTGGAAGATAGGCATCCACTAAAAGACAGCCCTGGGGTGGTGATGGATAAGCCTCGAGGAATGCTTCGCATGAAGCAAAATCCTCTACTGTGTGTCCGGAGTCTTCAAACAGGTTACGGATTCCGTCGCGGATATTTCTGTCATCGTCGATGATAAAAATTCTGGAATCATGGGACGTTGAAGTAGCCTTGGCCACCTCCAACGGATGCTGACGCTTGGGATGCTGCTCATGGGAAAGCAGGCGATGCACCGCTTCCATGAGATCGTCCGCCTTTATCGGCTTGTTGAGTGGTATACAGTCATGCCTTGCGATCCGCTTTAAAGCGTCTGTGGAAATATCTCCGGTGAGGACGATCACCGGGACTTTATGATGCTGACGTTCTCTGATCGTGGCCGCTACTGCGAGGCCATCCATACCATTGGGAAGATTGTAGTCCGTGAGGATAACATCTGGGCTGAAATCACCGCGAGCAAGCAGCGCTAGGGCAGCTGCGCCATCATCTGCGGCCGCCGTTTGGTAGCCCTCCTCAGTCAAGAGCATGTCCAGTAGTTCGCGCACTTCGTTCTCATCCTCGATCACTAGGATAGCAGCCGTGTGACGGGTGGTGCTTCCCGTCGCAAAGGTGCTGACCACGGAGGCGGGAACTTCCGGAATCGCCGCAGTTACTGGTAATCTAACGTCGATCGAAAACACCGAGCCTTTGTTGGGAATCGAGCGAACATGTATGCGATGGCCAAGCAGGGTCGCCAACCTCTGAACGATCGAAAGACCGAGACCGAGACCAAGACCAAGGCCAAGGCTCCTGTCGCGGACGGCATTGTCGAGTTGATGGTATTCGTCGAAGATCGTCCGGAGATCCTGTTCGGCAATCCCGATTCCGGTATCCCATACTTCGATACTCAACATTCCGTGACGTCGACGACAGCCGAGCAGAACCTTTCCGTGTCTGGTGTATTTCAGGGCATTGGAAAGGAGATTGCGGAGCATCTGTTCCAGCAAACGTTGGTCGCTGTAAACGGAAAGACTGCACGGCGCTACGTGTAAAACAAGATTTCGCGCACTGGCATGATAATTGAATTCTTCGCGCAGCCGGTCTAGCAGGCGACTAATCGGAAAGCTGACAAAGTGGGGATTGACCGTACCCGCTTCGAGCTGGTTTATGTCAAGAAGCGTGTTAAGCATTCCCGCCATCGCAGCAGAGGTTTCGTCGAGACGCGCGACAAGAGCAAGGGCTTCCTCCTTTTTTCCATCACGAATTTTTCGTGACAGGGCGCCGTGCATCAGGCTGAGCGATTGGAGCGGCTGGCGGAGATCATGGCTGGCGGCCGCCAGAAATCGAGACTTTGCGGTATTAGCCTGTTGTGCTTCGAGTTTTGCGGATTCAAGCGCATCAGCTGCACGTCGACGCTCGGTAATATCGACAAAGGTGACAACAACGCCCTCAACCCGGTCGTCCTGGGCGCGATAGGGCATAATCCGCCGGATATACCACAATCCATCCCGGGCACGGATTTCCCGCTCCAGCGGTGAGAGGCTTCGCAGGACCGTATTGGCATCGGTAAGCAGGCCATCGTCTCCAGCCCATGAATTGAGATCGGAGAGCGGTCTACCAATATCGGTAGGGATGATTTTGAAGAGTGATTTGGTCGCCGGTGTAAAAAACCTGATGTGTAGATCATTATCGAGAAATATAGTTGCCACATTTGTGCTGTAGAGGATGTTCTGCAGGTCATTAGCCGTCGTCCGCTGGCGCTCCAACGTTTCCTGTATCTGACTGTTTAAGGCCGTCAGCTCCTCGTTCATTGACTGCAACTCTTCTTTCGATGTGAGCAACTCCTCGTTGGTCGATTGATATTCTTCGTTGACGGACAACGCCTCCTCGTTGATCGCCTTCTGCTCCTCGTCGGAAGTTTCGAGGCTCCGCATCGCTGCCTGTAGCTCGGCTTGGGTTGAGGCGAGTTGTTGTCTTAGGTCCGCAAGTTGTTCGCTCTCATGGGGCGCATTTATGTGACCCAGCTTTCGTACGGGAGCTGGATCGTCGATAAAGCATATCAACAGCAGGTCTTCGCCGTTAATTAGAGCCGGCTGAACGGCAATAGTGAATGTGCCGTTCTCTCCTTCTTGGGTGGTTCGCCCGCCTGGCAGGAGAACGCGGGCTTTCTCTTCGATGGCTTGATGAATAGCCGCTCTTAGTTTTGGCCGCAGATGAGGCCGTACCATGGCGAGCAAATCGAAGCTGGGCTGGCCTTGCGGCACGCGCAGATAGCACTCAGTCGGGCCCAGGGAATAAAGATACTCAAACTTTCGACTGATCAACACCGCTGCTGGTGCATAGGCCTCTAGAACCAAACGTCGACAGGCTTCGGCCAGGACCATCTGCCGCGAAGGCGGTTGATTCGGCGCCGTACGAGCTGGCTGCCGCGTGACGGCATCTGCGAACAGAAAGCCAACGTCTCCGGGCCGAGAATTACCAATATGGCGAAAGATACGTTCTGGCTTCGAGATGACCTCAAAGCGGTTCTTGGAATCCCCGATTGTCTCAGCACTTCCGAGCAGGAGTATGCCGCCCTCCCGCAGGGCGAAGTGAAAGAATGAAATGACCTTTTCTTGAGCTTCAGGGCGCAAATAAATTAGCAGATTACGGCAGGAAATTAGGTCAAGTCGCGAGAATGGCGGATCTGTCAAAACGTCTTGGACGGCAAAGACGATCGTCGCGCGTAGTTCGGGCAGGATTCTATAGCCATGGTCATCCTTCGAAAAGAAGCGCGTCAGTCGCTCTGAGGAGACCTCGGCCGATATGGTTTCGGGATACAGGCCCTCGCGAGCAGTGGCAACGGCGTCTGCATCCACATCAGACGCGAAAATCTGCAGCTTGATCTCGCGCTTAGCCGTAGTAATCGCCTCGCGGAACAGCATGGCAAGTGAATAGGTTTCCTCACCGGTACTACATCCCGCAATCCATACCCGTAGTGGCTGGTCGATCGAATGGTTGCGGACGAGTTCGGGAATGATTTGGTGCGAGAGTAGTTCGAAGACTTTAGGATCACGGAAAAAGCTTGTGACGTTAATTAGAAGATCTGAAGCAAGGCGATCTAGCTCACTCGGACTAGTCCTCAGCGATTCGATATATCGCGCGATGTCATCGCTTTCTATCGAGGCCATGGCCATACGACGCTCGATTCGGCGGCGCAGGGTTCCCTCCTTATAAAGCCTGAAGTCGTGCGACTTTCGGGCCCGCAGGAGCTCTATTATCTCAGGTAACCAGTCAGGTTTCCCGTTTATTTCATCGGTAACGCCTGCCGTTCTGGTAGCAGCCATCCGGCGGTCATATTTTGCAAGTGCAGCGGGAATATTTGCGAGCGAAAGTATGAGATCGACGGCGCCCGTCATGATCGCATTGCGGGGCATCCCGTCGTACGTTGCCTCTTTAGGATCCTGAACGATCACAAGGCCGCCCAATTCCTTGATAGCCTTTAGTCCCAGGCTGCCATCAGCTCCTGTGCCTGAAAGAATCACGCAGACCGCGCGCTCACCATATTCATTGGCCAGTGAAGGTAATAAAAAATCGAACGGCATGCGCGGGTGGTGGCGCATTTCGGGCCGCGAGATGTGAAGGCGGCCCTTTCCGACGGAAAGGTAAGTGCCGGGAGGAATGATATAGAGATGCTCCCGCTCCAGAAGCATACCATCGATCGCTTGCACGACTGCCATCGTCGTGTGATGCGATAGTAGTTCTGGCATCATACTTTCATGCAACGGATCGAGATGCTGTACGAGGATGAATGCCATTCCTGTGGTTTGCGGTAGAGCCGCCAGGAGTTTGGTCGATGCCTCAAGACCGCCTGCCGAGGCGCCTATGCCGACGACTAGAAAATTGTCTGAGTTCTCTGGCGGGTTTCGGGCAGAGCTGCCCGAAACGGGATTGAGCGCATTGTTCGCCGTGTTCGAAGACGGCCGGCTTTTGGGCATACAAGCGTCACTTTCGTGGAGATAAACTGTCGCCTGTAAAAAGGCAACTATAGGCGCGAGCGGATTTTGTGATTAGATCCGGATCAATTTCCACCGGACCCCGCTGAGCCTCACATTGTTGCACATTGGACGGCATAGTGCCACGAGACAAGATCAGATGAGTGAGAAAGATGGCCTGAGTAATTTCCGAACCTTCCGTTCGCGAGTCCCGAATAGCTTGTAAAAAGTAACAATTGGTCTGCGTCTTCCGCTGATTAGTCGTTTTTCCGGTAAGATAGCCGCGGCGCACTGCGGCGCCCCCAGACAGAGATGAAACGGGCCGGCCGGTCAGGGATGTTGATGGTGATGCTAATCCAAGGGAACCTAGCGCGTTATTCGTCTTTTTTTGCGCCAGGGCATTGAAAGTATGGCAGCTTTCACGTCCTCTCCGAATTTTGTGGAGTGTGAAAGTGCATCCGCGACATGTCGCGGGACTCGTTTTCCCGAACAATTTGATGGCGGACTATGGCCGAGATGACGTCAAGTTCCCTGCCAGGAATGTCAAGATCGCCAAAATTGCGCGGCCACTGACCGCCATCGACAATGTTCTTTGATGGCCCAGGGGTGCCGCCCAGCCTGCCGTTTACAGCTACAGAACAGCGAATTTTAGTAAACTGTTACCGTTTTCTTCCCATACGTGGCGCTAGCGGCTTGTCACCGGCTTTCCAAGCTTTGACGTTCTGTGCTTTCCATCTCAATGTAGGAGTAGCCTCTATCGCCGCGCGCACTGCGCGCCATGCCCACCCAGACCTCCGCAAAGTTCCGCGACCCCGGGGCTGGGTCTGTTCGCGCTCGGGGCTCGCGCCCCTCCCGCCGTCTGACCCAGCCCCGATCCAGTCCGGGCGCAAAACACAGCCAACGATAAACAGCCCAGGGCCGCTTGGCCCGCGCCCCTTCGTCCAGTTCAGCTGGAAGTCACTTCACCAGATACACGCAGGTTTTCGCCACCATCAACACCAAGCTGCCGGGCCGCCAAAAGCGTCGAAGTACCGGTCGTGCAGGAACATGGTCAGCTTGCCGATGATATCGCCGATCTCGCATCCTATCGCGTCCGGCGAGGCCGTGCGCTAGTCGAAGCTCTTGGCGCTCGCGCCGATCATTAAGGTGGCCACCTTGATCTTCGCCCAGTCGAGATCCGGCATGGCGACGATCCGGTGCGCATCGAATAGATCGCGCGCGGTGCGCCGCGTGACCAGCGCAACCATCTTGCCGGCGACAATCTCGTGGATATCGAGAACCGGCACGTTCGTGGCTTGATAGGATCCGACTGTCGCTAACGGCATGCGATCCACGCCGTATAGGGGACCGCGATAGAGATAGTTGATGTCGATCTCGATGGTCCCCGCACCGCCCAGCGCGGAGGCGTAGCGGTAGATCCAGTGGCCTCCAGCATGCTCCGACGGCTCGCGCCGCTCGGCGTAGCCTTTCGATTCCAACAGCCGCTCGATTCGGTCCTCCAGCCCCGACCGCGCCAACATAGTTGACGTCAATATCAAGCGAGAGGTGGTCCAGATCGGAATGGAAGACGTTGAGCGCCGTGCGGCCCTTCAAGGCGATCCTTGGTCCGATCAGCGTGTCGGCGCCGAATGCATCGAGAATTTCGATCAGCCGGATCGCGCGCTCCAGCGTCGCGGGTTGAAGCTACCGCTCGGTCGCAACGTCCTGAAGCGTTTCCCGCGAAGCGACCATCACACACCCTCGAAGGCAGCATCGACAGCCTGCACCGGGAGAAGCACACGCCACGACCCGACGTGCACGGCATGACCAGGTTCGGCGCCTAGCACATAGTGCTTCGATCGCGGAAGGCGCGCCCGCAGACGCGCCAGAACGTCGTCGGTGACGCCGAGCGCGGCGCGCCACTTCTCGAGTCACCAACCTGAAACCGAGGCGAGCGATCGGTTGTTCATTAGTTCAACATAGTCGGTAACCTTCGCTGGATCGAGATAGCGCACCAGATCCAGCGACTTCAGGACTTCCTCGACGCCACCCTCGAGTTCGGGTTGGTGCAAGACATCGACGACCGTGCGTTCGATGGCGGTCGCACGAACCGCAATTCCGGCCCGTAGTACCATCCAGATTCGGCAATTTGGTCGGCTCATGATCGATCCCGAGGACCAATCCTTGATGGTCATCGGCAAAGCGCTAAGAATGATCTCTTGACTAACGGCGCAAGCTAGTAAAGAAGTCGTTCTTAGTGTGGCCGGCAGGGAACGTGACCGTTCTTTGCATGCGGCCATTAAACGACGTCATCCCGGGGTGGGCCTCCAAAATATGCCGAAGCGCACAACAGGCCGATACGAAAGCGTGACCGCGGGCAGCGAAAAAGCAGATGCCTTCGTTCCCTTCGATCTTCCGCCTGCGCGGCCGGCGCTCGTCATCGACGCCAAACTCGAACGTCGCCTTGGGCAAGCCGAGCAGGCGCTTATCCGACTCGACCTGGCGGGCGAGATGGTGCCTTCGCTCGACTGGTTCATCTACGCCTTCGTGCGCAAGGAAGCCGTGATCTCGTCTCAGATCGAGGGCACGCAAGCATCCCTCGTCGACCTTCTCGCTTTCGAAGCCGAGGAACAGCCGCAACCCAACGCCGATGTCGAGGAGGTGACAAACTACCTCGACGCGCTTGCCTATGCGCGCGGCCAGCTCACGTCGAAGCGTGGTCTGCCGCTTTCCTTGCGGCTCTTGAACGAAGCACACAAGCGGTTGATGCGCGGCGTGCGCGGCGGAAGCAAGCAGCCTGGAGAAATCCGCCGCAGCCAGAACTGGATTGGCGGAAGCCGGCCCGGGAACGCGGCTTACGTTCCGCCGCCTTCCGAAAAACTCCCTCAGGTTCTCAGCTCTTTTGAGAAATACATCCATGCCGACGACCAGCTGCCGAAACTCGTGCGGACTGGTCTCCTGCATGCGCAATTCGAAACCATTCATCCCTATCTCGATGGCAATGGTCGGATCGGGCGCCTAATGATCGCCCTCCTGCTGGAACACTGGGGACTCTTGAAGGCCCCGCTTCTCTATCTCAGTCTTTTTTTCAAGCGTCACCGCGAGGAATACTACCGGCGCCTTAACCTCGTGCGATTGGAAGGTGACTGGGAGGGCTGGATCGATTTCTTTCTCGATGGCGTCGCCACGATTGCCGATGAGGCCGTCGCCTCGGCGCGCGAATTGTTCAACCTCGTCAACGCGGATCGCACGCGGCTGCTCGGTGTCGAATCGGCATCCGTTTCAGCTCTCCGGTTGTTCGAGCGGCTTCCACGGCATCCGATCGTAACCGTCGCTTCGGCGATGAAGCTGCTCGACACGAGCAAACCGACCGCGACCCGCGCAATCGAAATGATGGCCGAGATTCGTATCCTCGTGGAGACGACGGGGAAGAAGCGCGACCGCAGCTTCACTTACCGAGCCTATATGGAACGTCTGCGAACCGGAACGGAACTGGACCTCAGCCGCTGAGTCACGACGGATTGAAACCTCCAAAGCCGAGAACGCGGAATGCAGGGCATGCGAAGTTCACAAGACCGTTATGCATTCCTGCCTCGCAACCCGTCCGCAAGCGCCGAAAGCGCATCGGCGAGTTGTCGTGCGGTCTCCGGCGCCGGCAGCGGCATTTTGAGACTCTGCGCGCCGGTTGTCGGATCCCGGTCGATCCAAGGATGTGCCGGAGCAGTGGGATCGTTGGCAGCCGTCAGCGCGGCAACAAACTGCGCACCGACCTGCATCAGAGTTTGCCACGGATCGGGACCTGTATCGCGCGGTTGTGCTCCAGACCCATCGGTTCGTGCGATCGTCATCTCGTCGGCGCCGCTGTCTCCATCCGCATTCACATCGTCCACGGATCCGGCGGCGTTGGCGGTGGCGATATTCGTCACTTCCTCCGCCGGTGCCACCGCCTCGCCTTCCCCCATGCTCCCGGTGACGTTTTCCACGTCCTTCATGAAGCGGTTGAGACGCGAACCGCCGAGCGAAATCTCGCCACTGGCGCCGTCGAGAATTCCTGCCGACAAGGAGCGTTTGAACGCCAGCACCGAAAGCATGCCTTCCTCGATGGTGCCCTTCGCCACGAAATTGATGACCTGCACCGGCCGTGTCTGACCCAGGCGATGGATGCGCGCGATGCGCTGTTCGAGGATCGCCGGGTTCCACGGCAGGTCCATATTCACCACGGTCGAAGCCTGCTGCAGATTAAGCCCCGTGCTGCCGGCATCGGTGGACAGGAACACGCGGCAGGCGGGGTCGCTGCGAAACCGCTCGACCAGCGCCGGCCGTTTGTCCGACGGCACGCCGCCGTGGAAGCTGACATAGCCAAGATCACGCGCTTCGAGGCGGCGGATGACGATGTCGTGGGTCCGCGTCCACTGCGAAAACACCACCGCCTTGGCGCCGGGCTCGGCGAACAACTCCTCGAACAGCGCCGCCAATTCGTCCGCCTTGACGCCATGATCGGTTTCCCGGTCCAGCAGATAGGTGCTGTTGCACGACATGCGCATGTTCTGCAGGGCACAGGTCAGCCGGCGCTGATCCTTGTCGGACAAAAACTTGGTCTTGCGCCAGCGTTGGACGATTTTCGCCACCACGTCGGCGTTTTCCTGATGATAGAGCATCTGCATCTTGGTCATCGGCACCAGCAGGTTCTGGTCGGTCCGGCTGGGCAACTGCCGCAGCACCTCGGATTTGCGCCGGCGGATCATGATCGGCGCCAGCGTTTGGCCGATCTGCTCCAACCCGGTATAGCCGATGACGCGCCCGCCTTCGTCCTTGACCTGATGCTCGTGCAGCAGCTTCCAGGTTGGCCCCAGCCGGTGCTGATCGACGAACTGGACGATGGAAATCAATTCTTCCAGCTTGTTTTCCAAGGGCGTCCCGGTTAGCACGATCGCATAGGCGCTGTCGATGCGCTTCAAGGCGCGCGCCGCGATGGTGTTCCAGTTCTTCACCCGTTGGGCTTCGTCGACGATCACCAGTTCGGGCGCCCATTGGGCGATCAGGTCGAGATCGGGCTTGAGTTTCTCGTAGTTCGTGATCTTGCAGAAATCGTCCAGCCGATAGTCCTTCTGTCGCTGCGCTCGGCCGCCGGCGATGACGCGCGGCGCATTTTCCCCCTCTCGCCCGGAAAACCGCGCAATCTCGCTTTGCCACTGATATTTGAGCGAGGTCGGGCAGATCACCAGCACTTTTGAAACGCCAAAGTGCCGTGCTAGGATTTCCATCGCGGCAATGGCCTGGATGGTCTTGCCCAGCCCCATATCGTCACCAATCAGGACCCGGCCGGCTCTGGCCGCAAACAGCGCGCCCTCACCCTGATAGGGATAGAGCGGCACCTTCAGAAGCGCCAGCAGCTTGGGATCGGCGGCACCGCGCGGGAACAACTGCGCGAGCTTTGCCTTGCGCTGCTCCGCATCCCGCCGTCCCGCAAGGAAATCGAGCGCATCGTCGTAGGTGCGGAACTCATGGCCGGACTTGGACGCCATGGCCATGAAAGGCTCAAGGTCGCCAAAGCGCTCCTCCGGCAGCAGGCCGTTGCCTTTAGTGTCGAACAAGGCGGCGGCGGCCCTCATCAGCGCTGGCGGACAATCCGTTCCGGCGCGAAAATGCACACTGCGTTTGCCGTCATTGCGCAGATACAACTCTGAGAACGCGGGCCGGTAACCGCGCGCAAACGCCGCCTTGGCACCGCGCTTTCTCTCGAGCCGAGCCAGCGTAAATTCGATGTGCTTGCAGGTGCCCAATTCGCCGGTGGCATAATCGGGGCATGAACAGAAATTGCCGCCCGGTCCCAGTCCTCGAATCGCCACGCGGTAGCTCGATTTCGAAACCGGATTGCTGACCCGAAACTCGGAGAAAAACGGTTCGTCGGTCAGATTCTCGAGCCCGAAGGCCTGCTCGCGGCCGAACTGGCGGCGCAAGGCCCGTTGCCAGTCCACGGGCGAGAGATCGGCCGGCGCATGGCTGCGCAAAAGCTTAAGTTCCTTCTTCGGCTTGGTCGCGGACTTGAGGTTTCGGCGCTTGGACTTCATCGACGTACATTCCGTTCAGAATAGATTTCGTAAGACGCTCATCTGAAAGCTCAAGGCAGATTACAGGGTCCCGGAGTTTACGGGCTACGCCAATCCTCAAATCCGAGCCCGCCTACGCGATCGAATTCCCGTGCCTTGTGCGTTACGACCTTGATGCCTCGCCGCAAGGCACAAGCTGCAAGCAGCAGGTCATAGGCTCCTATGAGTGTATCTTGGCCTTGGCTATTCAGGCTTGCGCGCAATTGCGCCGCCACGCGCGCATCTTCACGTTCGAACGGCAGAATGGAAATCGTATTCAGAAGTGTCCTCATGGCCTCCCGCAGGCGCGGCGCGAGGTTGGGATTGCGCGCCAGCCCGTACTCGACTTCCATCTCCGTGATCACGGAAACGGCCAATTGCGGCGGCGCTTCTTGACGAAGTCGCGCCATCACGGACTGCTCGCCGCGCGCGAAGTCGCTCAACACATTGGTGTCGAGGAGGTATTTCACGAAAAGGCATCCTCACGCGGCGGCAGAAGTTCACTGCGATACGATTCGAATGGCGGCGTGCCGGGAACGCCCTGCCACTCCAGAATCAGCGAGGGCCAGCCGGGACTGCCGAGCGTTTTCTTGTCCAGCCATTCGCGCAGCGCCTTGCGGATCAACCCGCTGCGCGTCTCACCCAGCTTCTTGGCCGTACGATCCAATTCCTTGGCGGTGTTATCGTCGAGATAGAGGTTGAAGTTCATGCGAAACACCTGAGAGTCGATATAACCTGTAACAGGTTATGTACAGAAACCAGGTTCTGCAAGGACAGATCTGTGAAAGTCGGCGGTGGATCACTCAACCCTATAGCCGAGCGCCCGATATCCCGTTCGCCGCCTTGCCGCCATGCGTGCCAGCATCGGCACCAGGTTATCGACATAGTCGACGACAAGAACCTCGGTCTTCCCGTTATGCTGGCGGTGTAGACGGCCGACATATTGGGCCCGCGTGTCTTTCCAGGAGATGGGCATCGTCAGGAATAATGTATCGAGCCTTTGATCGTCGAAGCCCTCGCCGAGATAGCGCCCCGTGACGAATTCAAGCACGTGTCGGCGGCGCATCGAGCGATGATCCCACAAATGGCGCGACATGGATCTCCCCTTCCCTCTTGCGGGCCTGGGTGATGTCAAAGCTGTTTTGCATCCTCATCAGGGTGTCCATCGAAACGCCGAACGCCTTCTCGATGCGCAGCGCCATCTCCGAAGAGAGGTGCGCCCGTTCATTCAAAAATGCCGAAAGCGCCGCACGGGTCACGCCAAGCGCCTTTGCCGCATCAGTGATGGACAGACCAAGGCCCTCAATAATCTCACTCTTCACAAACCCACCTGGATGGGCGGGGCTTTTCATACGGATACCCTGAAGCATGCTCATGATCACCTCCTAGTGGTAATCCTCATAGTCTAGGTCGACGATTTCGATCTCGGCGTGGTCGATCCTGAACGTCAGTCGCCAGTTCTTCGTCACAAACAGGCTCCACATCCTCTTCCGATCGCCGGTCAGCGGGTGCGCTTTCCAACTTGGCACCGTCCGAATTTCGTCCTCGCGCTCCATATCTTGAAGGAAGGTGACGATGCGACGGACCTTTTCGACCACAGCGGACTGCAGTCCGGATGCGTCGTCGTTCTCGATAAATCGGCGCAAGCCCTTGTGGACCACGTTCCTGATTTTCATAAACAAGCATATCGTCAAAGACGTATTGCGTCAAGCTACGGTATACGAACTGTCGGTATACGAACAGACTCGAGCGGCCGCTCGTTCTTGGTTCCTGGTGACCGAACGAAGTGGACCTGCCCCAATGCAGACCTTGCGAACGTCCGGGTTGGTCGATTCTTTCGTAAGGGATGGGGTGGACGCCCCCTCGACGGCATCGATGTGCCACAGGGGTGGTGTTGAGAACCACATTTGGAGGCACGGCAAGGAGTCCGGGTTAGTGCGCCGGGAGACCGGCAAGGAGGTGTGCCTGGCATGGGCACTGGATTGGAGGTGAAAGTCCTTCGCGGGGCGAGTTGGTAGCAACCGCGAGCTGGAGGCAACTGCACGTAGGGGCGGCCGTCGTGAGACGCCTGACCCGTCGCCGTGAGGCCGTGTGGGGAAGAAGCCCGAGGCGAACCGCAGCACCGAATGAAAGTGAAGCCCTGAACAGGCCGGTCCGACCGGGTGAGCGTGCCTTCGAACGCGATGCCCAAAATCCAACCGAGGTCGGATTGGTAATGGGGACGGCGGCGGCGGGACATCCAGTGCACCTTACCCACTCAATTGTTCAGCAGACCCGTAACAGACTGTTTTTATTTGAAAAAGCCTTCCAACCGCCGCCTCGTCCCGTCAGCCATACCGTCAAAAACCTTGACTGTTGATTTCATTGGGAAATTTAGGCCGCCTGAAAATCCCTCCTATCGTCATCTATCGCCAGTGGTCACTAAATCGCGTCATCGCTTCACTCCGGGCGACATCGATCGGCGCCAGGATTGCAAACAGGAAATACCGTCAAGGGTCAGAATTACTCAATTTTATCTGCATCTTATAAAATTCTCTGGGGCACAGCCAAACCGGATGCGCGCTATTCGCCGACGGCCTCAGGACGGCGAGATCAGTCGCACCTTCGGAAAGTAACCTGCATACCGGCGAGCGTCGCGCGTGAGCAGGCTAAGGCCCGAGACGGCGGCATGTGCGCCGATATAGAAATCCGGGAGCGGCGAGGTTCGAACGCCGCCGCGCCTGCGGTACTCCACAAACGCCCGGCCAGCGACAAATCCGGCTTCATAGGGAAGCGCCAGCCTCCTGAACGCGCCGGCACCGAGGTGACGATCAAGATCGCTCATCGTCGCAAACCCGGAGGCGATCTCAGCGTAGATGATTGGGTTGATCGCGACTTCATCACGGTCGGCGGCGTCGCTCAGCGCCGCCTCGGACCAGGCCTGCCAGGACGGATCCCTAGTCAGGATATCGATGATGACGTTGGAGTCGACAAGGATCATGGTTGGAGGGCTCAACCCTCATCTGCCGAGGGACCGCGCATGAGCGCCACGATCTCGTCAGTGGACATCTTGAAGTCGCCGCGTCCCCGCAGACCTTCAACGAGCTTTTGGCCCCGTGTCTGTCGACCGCCTCCACGCGTCGCCTTGACCAACCGGACAACGCCCGCCTCGATTTCGAACTCGACATCCGTTCCCGGCATGAGACCCGCACGTTCTCGTAGGTCCAGTGGGATGGTGACCTGTCCCTTGGTGGTAATCCGCATCGCTAAAGCCTTTCTTACTACGTCAAGTAAGAATACTCCTGACGGAGCTGGAATTCAACTTCTTGTCCAAATGAAGCCGGTACCCAGTCTACCGGGAAGGCGGTTCGGGGGTGACAAATTCATAACTCCATGGTTATTGATTGGATCGATCACCTTTGCGTTATGAATTAAATGGCTGCTCCACACGACATGCTGTTCGCGACATTGGCCGACCCCACCAGGCGTGGCATCTTCGAACGGCTGTGCCATGAGGGCGAGCAGACTGTGCATGCGCTGACCGCGCAGGCGGGTGTCTCCCAACCTGCTGTCTCGAAGCACCTCGGAATCCTGAAACAGGCCGGGCTGGTGCTCGATCGCCGCGACGGCCGCGAGACCCATTACCGCGCGCGGCCCGACGCGCTCGCGCCGCTGATCGACTGGACAGGCAAGATGACCGGCTTCTGGCGGAGCCGCTTCGACGAACTCGAAGACCTACTCAAGAGGATGGACCAATGACCGAGATCTCGACCGATACCCAATCCGTCATTATGGAAAGGGAATTCCCTCATCCGCCAGAAAGGGTCTGGCGGGCGCTGACGCAGCCGCAGCTTATTCAAGAATGGCTGATGAAGAACGATTTTCAGCTCCTGATCGGCCATCCCTTCGAGCTTCGCGGAGATTAGGGCTCGGTTGCCTGCAAGGTTCTCGAAATCGATCCGAAC
>JAKAVI010000252.1 GCA_021817355.1 Pseudomonadota bacterium
CTCCTCAAATCCCGCCGCTTTGCGCGCGAGGGAGAGTGAAACGTGCGGATCCGTAACCTGTTGATCGCAGTTGCTGCGGCAGGAGCCCTTTGGGGCGTCAGCCTAGCATTGGCCAAATCCACACCCCCGGCCGGGAGCCAGAAGATCGCAGACGGCGACCCCTATCTGTGGCTGGCGAAGATTCACAGTCCACGCGCGCTTGCCTGGGTCAGGCGGCAAAATGCGATCAGCGATCGCGTGTTAAAGAGCGATCCGGACTATCGCGCCCATATGAACACCATTCTTGGGATGCTCAATAGTCCGGCGCGGATTGCCGAACCTTCGCTGCGAGGTCGCTGGGTCTATAATTTCTGGCAGGATCGAACCCATGTGCGCGGGATCTGGCGTCGCGCCAGCATCGCGTCTTACGATTCCGGCCATCCGGTCTGGCACACGCTCCTTGATCTTGATGCGCTGGACAAGCAAGCGCACAAGGACTGGGTCTGGAAAGGTGCAAACTGCACGCGCGCTTTTGATCGGTGCTTGGTGCGCCTGTCTCCCGGGGGTGGCGATGCGGTTGTAATCCGCGAATTCGATCCCAAAGCGCGGAAATTCCTGACCAATGGGTTCAGGCTGTCACTGGCCAAGAGCCAGGCCAGCTACGTGAACCGGAACACAATCCTGTTCGCAACGAACTTCGGGCCGGGTTCAGTGACACCGGCATCCTATCCGCGCATCATCAAGGTATGGCATCGCGGCGAGCCCCTGGCAGCAGCCAAGATCGTCTTTGAGGCGCGGCCGACCGACATGGGTGCCGATCCGGTCGTCATTCATGGGCCCTACGGCACAATCTCACTGATCATACGTCGGCCGAGCTTCTTCAAGGCCGACTACTATGCCGTCGCGGACGATGGCCATCTCACCCAGATAAAGGTTCCAGAGGACGCGCAGCTGGTTGGTGTCACCAGCGGGCAGCTCATCTTTACCCTACAGGACGCGTGGAAGACGCCGGCCGGTGCTGCCATCGGGCAGGGGGCCCTGTTTGCCATGGCGGCGCCGGGTTTTGCCAAAACCTTCTCGGCACAGCCCGTGGTTCTCTATACGCCAGGGACACATGAAGCGATTGGCGATATTGCAGCCGGTCGCGATGCTGTCTACGCCGCGATCTACAAGGACGTGACGGGCCAGGTGCTCGCCTTTCGTTTCGTTGATGGCCATTGGACCAAAGGCCGTCGCCTGACTCTGCCCAGAGGCGGATCAACTACGATTGCTAGCGTCAATGCCTGGGGACCGCAGGCCTATATCCGGTTCGAAAGCTTCACCCAGCCACCCACGCTATATTTCGATGACGGCAGTCATCATGTGAAGGCAATCTATGCTCTGCCGGAGCGCTTCAATCCCAAGCTGGTGTCTGTCGCGCAGCATTGGGTGAAGTCTAAGGACGGTACTGAGATCCCCTATTTTCTGATCCGACCGGCGGACGCCAAAGGTCCGGTGCCAACCATTTTGTACGGGTACGGCGGCTTTCAGCTCTCGCTCTTTCCCTGGTACTGGGATGACGGCTACCGGCCGCTCGATGCCGTCAAGAACTGGGTCCTGAAGGGTGGCGCAATCGCGGTTGCGAACATTCGTGGTGGCGGTGAATTTGGCCCCGCCTGGCACCAGGCGGCGCTTAAATACCATCGTCAGCGTGCCTTTGATGATTTCGAGGCGGTTGCTGCGGACATCGAGCATCGTGATTGGTCGACGCCCAAAATGCTCGGCATCGTCGGCGCCTCCAACGGTGGGTTGCTGGTATCCACCGTCATGGTGCAGCGGCCCGACCTGTTTGCTGCCGTGGTCTGTCAGCGGCCGCTCATCGACATGCTGCGTTATACCCAATATGGCGCTGGAGCTTCGTGGGAGGGAGAATATGGCAATCCTGCCAATCCCCAAATGCGGGCCTATATCCGTCGCTACTCGCCGTTCGAGAACGTCAAGCCGAACGTCAAATATCCGCCGGTGCTGTTCATTACCGAAACGAGCGATGACCGCGTCACGCCGGTCTTCGCCCGCATGATGGCAGCCAAAATGGAAGCTCAGGACCATCAGGTGCTGTTTAACGAAGAGGCAGAAGGTGGCCATGGGCCAGGTTCGACCCACGCGGAAGAGGCCAATTACTGGGCGCTCACCTACACCTTCTTCCAGCAACATCTGGGACTGAAATAGCCGCAGGTCGCGAGAGGCCGGCAGGAGGAGCCCCCTGCCGGCCTCCGGTGGTGCCATGGGTTCCGCTGTCCGTGGCCAGGCCGATCAGTGGCAAAAGTTTGACTTGTGCGTGGTTCCGGACTAAATCCGGAGCAATCCGGAAAGCCGATGAGAACTTTCCGGTCCTGGGCTTGGCCCAGGATCGCCCCCAGGCAGCGCAGGTGCGCCCCCTGGGGTTTTGACGCTTGTTCCTGCTGGTGCAGGGAAATGGTGATGCGGACGTGTTTGATTCCTTACAAAAGCGCCTCGGCACGACGTTTGATCGGCTAAGAGGGCGCGGAGCGCTGACAGAGGCCGATGTCGAGGAGGCCTTGCGCGAAGTCCGCGTGGCCCTGTTGGAGGCTGATGTCGCGCTGCCGGTCGTGAAAGAATTCATCGACGGCGTGCGGCCGAAGGCAGTCGGCGAGGCGGTCATCCGGTCGGTGACCCCTGGCCAGCAGGTGGTCAAGATCGTCCATGACGCTCTCGTCGAGATCCTCGGCGAAAAGAACGAGGGACTGGATCTTGGTTCGCCACCCGCTCCGATTCTGATGGTGGGATTGCAGGGTTCGGGCAAGACTACGACCAGTGCCAAGCTCTCCGTCCTGCTGCAGGCGCGGGAAAAAAAGCGTGTCCTGATGGCCTCGCTGGATACCAGTCGTCCGGCGGCGATGGAGCAGCTGAAGATCCTGGGCGAGCAGGGTGGCATTGCGACCCTGCCGATTATCTCCGGTCAGGGGCCTGTTGAAATTGCCCGCCGTGCCATGGCCGCTGCCAAGGTCGGCGGCTATGACGTGGTGGTACTGGACACGGCCGGACGCCAGCATGTGGATGAACAGCTGATGACCGAGGTCGCTGCCGTGCGGGCCCAGGTCAATCCTCATGAAACCCTGCTCGTCGCGGACAGCCTGACCGGGCAGGATGCCGTCAATATTGCCAAGGCGTTCAACGAACGGGTCAAGCTCTCCGGCATCATTCTGACGCGCGCTGATGGTGATGGGCGTGGTGGCGCGGCACTGTCGATGCGCAAGGTGACCGGTGCCCCCATCAAGTTCCTGGGTGTCGGAGAAAAGCTCGATGCCCTGGAACCGTTCTATCCAGAGCGTGTGGCCGGACGCATTCTGGACATGGGCGATGTGGTCAGCCTTGTCGAACGCGCGGCCGAAACCATCGACAAGGAAAAAGCCGAAGCCATCGCCAAAAAGATGAAGCGAGGGGAGTTCGACATGAACGACCTCGCTGAACAGCTGC
>JAKAVI010000058.1 GCA_021817355.1 Pseudomonadota bacterium
TTCCGATCTCGGTGCGCTATGCCCAGGATGCTGAAAAGATCGGCGTTTCGGGTCTCATGCTGCTGCCAGCCATGGTCTATGTGCCAACCGAGGAAGAACTGTTCGAACACTTCCGCCAGGTTGCCGAGGCCACCACCCTGCCCATCATGCTTTACAACAACCCGCCCGCCTATCGCGTCGGCATCAGCCTGTCGCTGCTCGAGAAGCTGGCGGAAATTCCCAATATCGTCGCCGTCAAGGAAAGTGCTCCGGACACCCGCCGTATCACGGATATCATCAATGCCTTCGGCGAGCGCTTTACGGTCATGGCCGGCCTCGATGATGTCTCGCTGGAGGCCATGATGCTTGGCGCCAAGGGCTGGGTCTCAGGACTGACGAGCGCCTTTCCCCAGGAGTCCGTCGCCCTCATGGCCGCTCTGGCAGCAGGTAAATTCGAAGACGCGCGGCGCATCTATCGCTGGTTCATGCCGCTGCTTCATCTGGACGCCGAACATGATCTTGTCCAATCGATCAAGCTCGCCGAACAGATCATGGGGCGTGGCAGCGAGCGCGTACGCATGCCGCGGCGCCCGCTGACGGGCGCCCGGCGCGCCGAGGTGACAGCAATGGTAGAAAAGGCCGCGCAAACCCGCCCCAGCACCTCTTTCAGTAACGCCGCGTAGGCTTTCATGCGCAGCACCTTCTTCTGTATTGACGGTCACACGGCGGGTAATCCGGTCCGCCTCGTGGCCGGTGGCGCCCCGCTGCTGCGCGGCGCCAGCATGGGCGAACGGCGTCAGGACTTCCTGGAACGCTTTGACTGGATCCGTAACGGACTGTGTTTCGAACCGCGCGGTCACGACATGATGTCGGGAGGCTTCCTTTATCCACCAACCCGAAGCGATACCGACATTGGCATTCTGTTTATCGAGACGAGCGGCTGTCTGCCCATGTGCGGCCATGGCACCATCGGCATGGTGACCTTCGGGCTGGAACACGGTCTCATCGTTCCGTGTGAAGAAGGACGGTTGAAAATCGAGGTGCCGGCGGGACTGATCGATGTCGAATATGCAAGCTCCAGCAGCAAGATCGAGTGGGTACGGATCCGCAACGTCCCAGCCTATGTGGCCGCAACCGACATCAGGATCGACGTGCCCGATTTTGGCCCTCTGACGGTTGATGTATCCTATGGCGGCAATTACTACGCCATCGTCGAACCACAGGGCCCTTATGCCGGCCTTGACGATCTCGGTGCGGAGCGGATCAAGGAGCTCAGCCGCAAGGTACGCAGCCTGGTGCAAAAAGTATTCGAGCCCGTGCATCCGCTGGACGCGCGCATCCGCGGTGTCAGCCATGTCCTGTGGGCGGATCGGCCGCGTGGCGAGGGTGCAGATGGACGCAATGCCGTGTTCTATGGCAATGGCGCCATTGATCGCAGCCCCTGCGGTACCGGCACCTCGGCGCGCCTTGCCCATCTGGTCTACAAGGGGCAGCTGACGAAGGGCGACCGCTTTGTTCACGAAAGCTATATCGGCAGCCGCTTTATCGGCCGTGTTGAGGATCTGACCGAGCTGGGCGGCAAGCCCGCCATCATTCCGTCGATACAGGGAACCGCCTATACCACCGGGTTCAATACCATCTGGATTGATCCCAATGAGCCCTTCCCCCAAGGTTTTTCGGTGGTGTGAGCCGTCATGAGCCTTACGATCCGCACCGTTCCTGATCAGCTTGCAGAGGTGGTGCGCGAGCGCATTCTCGCTGGAGCGCTTCAACCCGGCGATCCCATCCGCCAGGACGCGCTTGCTGCCGAACTCGGCGTCAGCAAGATCCCGCTGCGCGAAGCCCTTGCACGTCTGGAGCAGGCGGGACTTCTTACGCTCATTCCCAATCGCGGCTTCGTGGTGCGTCCCATGAGCCGCAGTGAACTTGACGAAATCTACGCCCTGCGTCTGAAGCTTGAGCCCGACGCCGTCGCCCTCGGCGCCAAATGCGCGACCGAACCCGAACGCGAGCGGGCCATTGCGGCTCTGGCGACATTCAAGCGCGAGGCGGCCGACCGTCGCGGCAGCGGTGGCATCCACAACCGTGCCTTGCATCTGGCGCTCATCCGCCCGAGCGGTCAGAACCTGACAAGCAGTATCCTCGAACAGCTCCACGTCATGGCAGACCGCTATGTCTGCAAGCATCTCGAGCCTCTGGGACGGAACGCGAGGGCCGATCGCGAGCACGATGAACTGGTCGAAGCCTGGCTCGCCCGGGATACCGTGCGCGTCAAGCAGCTGATGCGCCGGCATATAGAGGGCACGCTGAAGGACCTCCACGAACAGCTCGCTGCGCCAGCGCCGGCCCAAAACGGCGGATAATATCAAGGGAGAACACTATGACCCATGGAATAGGTGGCTCCAGCGCCGCTGCAGAGCTTGCCGAGCTTCACCACTGGCCTGATCCGGCGCCACCAATTTCTGGCGCGGAGTATCTGACGCGCATCGAAAAGGCTCGTTCCTTGATGGCCGCACTCGGCACCGAAGCCCTGATGATCGGGGCGGGCGCCAGCCTGAATTATTTTGCCGGCGTGCCGTGGGGTGTGAGCGAACGGCTGGTCTGCATGCTCCTGCACCGCGATAAGGATCCGGTCCTGGTTGCCCCCACCTTCGAGCTCGGCTCCCTGATGGCAAGCCTTGCCATCGACGCGCACATCCGCACCTGGGAAGAGGACGAAAGTCCCTACGCGCTTGTCGCGGGCTGGCTGAAGGAGACCTCGGTCCGCCGGCTGGCGCTTGATCCTGCCCTCTCCTTTGAGATTGTCAGCCGGCTGGCCGAAGTGGCGCCCAGCGTCGATACCGTCAACGCCAGCACCGTCATCAATGGTTGCCGCAGCATAAAGTCCGCAGCGGAACTTGCCCTGATGCAGCAGGCCAAGGCGATGACGCTGGAGGTACAGCGCCGCGCCGCCCGCATCCTGCGTCCCGGCATCACGACCACCGAGGTCCGCCGCTTCATTGAAGCGGCCCATCGGGCCCTGGGCGCCGAGGGCAACAGCTTCTGCAGCGTGCTGTTCGGACGCGCCACCGCCTATCCGCATGGCCTGCCCGGGGAAATGCGCCTCGCCGAAGATGACGTGGTGCTGATCGATACTGGCTGTCTTGTGCGCGGCTACACCTCTGACATCACCCGCACCTATGTCTTTGGCACACCTTCGGCGCGCCACCGCGAAATCTGGCAGATTGAACACGAGGCCCAGGCTGCGGCCTTTGCCGCGGTGCGCCCGGGCGTTGCCTGCGAGGTCATCGACGCAACCGCCCGTGCGGTCCTCACCAAAGCGGGACTCGGACCGGATTACCGCCTGCCGGGCCTGCCACACCGTACTGGCCATGGCATCGGCCTTGCCATTCACGAAGCGCCGTTTCTGGTGCGCGGCGATACCACGACGCTCGCCCCCGGCATGTGCTTTTCCAACGAGCCCATGATCGTGGTTC
>JAKAVI010000466.1 GCA_021817355.1 Pseudomonadota bacterium
ATGTCGCCCGGTGCCAGCGCCGCCACAAGCTGCGGCGCCAACTCCTGCGACGAACGCCCATAGCCACCCTGACGCGCCTGGGGCAATGCCTGCCACAGGGCCTGCATCGCCTCACCACAGGCAAAGACAAGGTCAATGCCCTGCGCGGCAAGATCATCAGCCAGGGCCCGGTGATAGTGGGCCGCAGCCTCGCCCATCTCGAGCATGTCGCCCAACACCGCGACACGCCGTCCGCTGACCTTTGCCGCACCCAACATTGTCAGTGCTGCTCGCATCGAGGCCGGATTGGCATTGTAACTTTCATCGATCAGTTCGATCTCTCCGCCTTTCAGCCGCAGAACGCGCCGGGCGCCGCGGCCCTTAAGGGCGGTAAAGCTGCTGAGCGAAGCGGCGGCATTGAGCACATCTCCCCCCAGCTGTGCAACGCAAAGCAGCGCTGCCACGGCATTGGTCGCCAGATGCTCGCCTTTGGCACCAAGCTGCAGACGCACCGGCTGGCCCGCAATATCTGCCAGGATCTGCTGGCCATCGCCCTGTTCAACGGTCTCAAGCAGGCGCGCGTCCGCACCTTCATGGCAGCCAAAGCTGAGCACGCGGCTCAGTCCGGCCCGCCGCGCCCGCTCGAGCAGGCGCGGGTAAAGACTGTTGTCGCGCGGAAGGATGGCACAGCCGCCAGGTACCACGGCCTCGAACACTTCGGCCTTGGCATCAGCAATGCCCTCCAGGGTGCCGAAAAACTCGATATGGGCAGGCGCGATGGTGGTGATCAGTGCGACGTGGGGGCGAACCAGCCGCACCAGGCTACGGATCTCGTTGAAATGATTCATGCCGATTTCGATCACGGCGAATTGGCTGTCGCGCGGCATCTGCGCCAGGGTGAGCGGCACGCCCCAATGATTGTTGTAGGAGGCGGCAGAGGCATGAACCCGCCCGAGGGCCGAGCAGGCCAGCCGCAACATCTCCTTGGTCGTGGTCTTGCCGGCACTGCCGGTGACAGCGATGACCTGCCCCACCATGCGTGCCCGCGCGGCATCGCCAAGGTCCTCGAGCGCCCGCAAGGTATGTCCGACTTCAAGGACGGGGCCGGCCCCGGCAAGCTTGCGCGAGACGAGCGCTGCCGCCGCTCCACCTGCAAAGGCCGCGTCGACAAAGTCATGGCCGTCGCGGACGCCACCGTTGAGGGCCACGAAGAGATCACCAGGTTTGAGGCTGCGCGTGTCGATCGACACACCCGTGGCGTAAAAAGCGGCGCTCGCCTCTCCCAGACAGGCCCGCTCTGCCTCAGCAAAAGGCCACAGCTCGCTCATGGCGCCTCCGTGGCGATGGCACTGCCGCCGGTTTGCTCCGCGCTTGCACGCGCAACCTCGCGATCGCTGAAGGGGCGAAGCTCGCCACCGACAATCTGTCCTGTCTCATGGCCCTTGCCGGCAATGATGAGAACATCATCCTGCTTGAGCAGGGCGATGGCCGCGGCGATGGCCGCGGCGCGGTCGCCGATCTCAAGCGCCCCGGGACAGCCTTCGCGCACTTCCTTGCGGATCTTTGCCGCATCCTCATTGCGCGGATTGTCGTCGGTGACGATCACCACATCACCAAGACGGTCGGCCACCTTTCCCATGAGACTGCGCTTGCCGCGGTCGCGGTCGCCGCCGCAGCCAAAGACGACAATGATCCTGCCCGCAACATGGGGGCGCATGGCGCGCAGCACATTATCGAGTGCATCGGGGGTATGGGCGTAGTCGACAAAGATCGCTGCACCATTTTGCGCGTGGGCAACTTTCTCGAGCCGGCCCGGAGCGCCTTGAAGTTGGGCAAGGGCGGCAATGACCGCCTCTTCACTCTCGCCCAGACCAATGGCAAGACCTGCAGCCACCAGCGCATTTGCCGCCTGAAAGGCGCCCACAAGCGGCAGGCGCACCATGAACTGCCGCCCCATGAGCTTGACGCGAAGAACCTGGCCCCAGGGATTGCTCTGGGTCTCGCAGATCTGGATTTCGTTATTGTTACCGCTACCGATGCTGATGATCCGCAGGTGCTGTGCCTGCGCTTCGGCACGCACCATATCGGCAAAGGGCACATCGGCATAGATGACGGCTGGCGCTGCCGGCGGTACCAGATCGCGGAAGAGCCGGCATTTGGCCGCGAGGTAATGGGCAAAGTCGGGATGATAATCGAGATGGTCGCGGCTGATATTAGTGAAGGCCGCCGCCGCGAGGCGCACACCGTCGAGACGAAACTGGTCGAGCCCGTGACTGGAGGCTTCCAGCGCCAGATGCTGCACGCCTTTGCCGGCGAGTTCGGCGAGCAGGCCATGCAGTTCGACCGGATCAGGGGTGGTATGGGCGAGTTGTTGCACGCCAAAGGGGCTGACAAGACCGATGGTGCCAAGACTGGCGGCCTTGTGTCCCTGGTGCTGCCAGATCTGACGCAAGAATACGCTGACCGAGGTCTTGCCATTGGTTCCTGTTACCGCGGCAATCACCGTGGGCTGGGCGCGGTAATAGTCCGCAGCCAGCTCAGCAAGACGGCGGCGCGGCTCTTCGTCAGCGATAAAGCGCACGCCGAGGGCGTCGACCTCGGGGGCAAGCGCGGGCAAGCCGAGGACGGCGGTGGCGCCGCGCGCCACCGCATCGGCGATGAAGCGGGCACCGTCGGTCTTGGCCCCATTCAAGGCGGCGAAAAGATATCCGGGTTTGACCAGGCGGCTGTCACTCGCCAATCCGCTCCAGGTGGCACCAGACGCCATGGCGCTTTCTGTTCTCATCATCGCGTTCTTTGTGACGCCGGAATATGTTGCCATTATGGATTTCCCTGGGCGTCTTGGGCGGCGGTCTGAACGGCGTCGGTGGCAGGGGGCAGTTTGGGGACAAGCCCGAGCAACGGGGCGATTCTGGCAATGATGCGACCGGCCATGGGGACAGCGGTGAAGTCCGAGAGGATCAGGCCAAAAGTCTTCTTGGTGCCATGGGGCTGGTCGAGCAGCACAAAGAGCAGATAGCGCGGGTGGTCGATCGGAAAGATGCCACAGAACGAGGTCCTGAGCGGGCCATGCAGGTAGCGCCCGTCCGGACCTGCAACCTGCGCCGATCCGGTTTTGCCACCGACGTCATAGCCCGGAATATTGGCTGTCTTGCCGGTCCCGTTGACCACAACATTACGCAGGAGGGCGCGCATTTGCAGGCTGACCGAACGGGGGATGAGCTGTTTGCCGCGCGCGTCCTTGGGATGGCGCAGGAACGTGATGTTGAGAGCGCGCCCGCCATTGACGACTTCGGCCGCGGCGTGGGCGTAGGACAGCGGGGTGATTGAAATCCCCTGGCCAAAGCCGATGGTAGCGGTCTCGATCTGGCCCCAGTCGACGGGATAGAGCGGCGCGGCGGTCTCGGGCAGCTGAGATTTGAGCGGGCTCAAGAGCCCGAGCTTGGCCAGA
>JAKAVI010000095.1 GCA_021817355.1 Pseudomonadota bacterium
CCACCCAGTAGCGATGGTAGCCGAGCCGCTCGGCGGCCTTGGCGAGGGTGATGGTTTCAGCGAGCGCCTCTTTGGCGGTGCCGTTTTTCCTGATGGGGGACTGATCCAGAACCGAAAGCTTCATGATGGGCGAGCAACCTTGCCGAAAGAGGGGTCTGCAGACGGATCTTTGCGCTCTGCGACGCCGTGATTCCAGCTTAACCGCAGCAGGCCGGCAGAGCCCATAGGGCGGATTGCGCCCGCGGGCCTCTTTGCCGCAGAGCCTGGCCCACGCGCCTCTCCTGTGAGGCAGGATGAACCGGAACCGGGAGGAAATGCCTGCAAAACTCCTGCCGGACCCTGCGGGCGGCAAGATCGGATATCCAGCCTCTGCGGGCCCATATCCGTCGCATTGGCCTGCCGCACAAATCGGCTAGACTTGCGCTCTGCAACTCCAACAGAGACGATCAATGGCGCTCGACGCTGAAACCCTCCAGCAATTGCTTGACACGGTCCGCCGCTTTGTAACCGAGCGCTGTGTCCCGATCGAAGGGAAGGTGGCCGACGACGACAAGGTGCCCGACGAGATTATCGCCGAGATGCGCAGCCTTGGCCTTTTCGGACTTTCCGTGCCTGAGGAATATGGCGGCCTGGGTCTTTCCATGACCGAGGAGGTGAAGGTCATGTTCGAACTTGGCCAGACCTCCCCGGCCTTTCGCTCCGTGATTGGCACCAATGTCGGAATCGGCAGCCAGGGCGTCGTCATGTTTGGCACCGAACAGCAGAAGCGCGAATGGCTGCCCAAGCTCGCCAGTGGCGAGGTGACTGCGAGCTTTGCGCTGACCGAGCCCGGTGCCGGTTCAGATGCAGCCTCGCTCAAGGTGCAGGCCCGACGCTATGGCGATCATTATGTCATCAACGGCACCAAACGATATATCACCAACGCCAATCGTGCCCGCATGTTTACACTGATGGCCCGCACCGATCCCGGCAAGCGTGGGGCTTCGGGGGTCACCGCTTTCATCGTTCCGGCGACAACGCCGGGAATCTCGGTCGGCCGACCCGAGCGGAAAATGGGCCAGCAGGGCGCTCACATCAGCGATGTGGTGTTTCAGGATGTGCGGATTCCGGCCGAGTGCAGGCTGGGTGAAGAGGGCGAAGGCTTCAAGGTGGCCATGCAGGTCCTTGATCGTGGCCGTCTTCATATTTCGGCGGTCTGTGTCGGGGTAGCTGAGCGGCTCATCCGGGAGGCGCTGAATTATGCGCGCACCCGTGAGCAGTTCGGCCAGCCGATTGCCGAATTCCAGCTGATCCAGGGAATGCTCGCCGATTGCCGGACCGAGGCCTACGCCGCGCGCTGCATGGTGCTCGATGCTGCGGCCAAACGTGATGCCGGTATCAATGTGACGATGGAAGCCTCGTGTACCAAATATTTCGCCTCCGAAATGGTTGGACGGGTGGCAGACCGTGCAGTGCAGATCTTCGGCGGCGCCGGGTATATTGCCGACTATGGGATCGAACGCTTCTATCGTGATGTTCGCATCTTCCGCATCTATGAAGGTACCAGCCAGATTCAGCAGCTCGTCATCGCCCGCAACATGCTGAAAAGCGACTGATGCCCGCGGTTCCCGACAGGACCGATCCGCTTGCACACTTGCTGGCCGAAATTCGTGCCTGCCGGCTCTGTGCCGAACATCTTGAGCCAAGACCTGTTCTGCGGGTCTCACGCTCGGCGCGCATCCTGATCGCAGGCCAGGCGCCAGGACTGCGCGTGCACCGCAGCGGAGTTCCGTTCAGCGATCCATCCGGCGACCGGCTGCGTCAGTGGATGGGAATCGACACCGATATTTTCTATGACGAACGCCGGATTGCCATCATTCCCATGGGCTTCTGCTTTCCCGGCTATTCGGCAGCCGGTGCCGACAAGCCGCCGCGGCGCGAATGTGCCAGGACCTGGCGGCATCTGCTGATGCAAGAGCTGTCGGGTTTTGCGCTCACCCTGGCAATCGGCAGCTATGCGCAGGCCTGGCATCTGGGCCGCCGCCGCAAACAAAGTCTCGGTGAAACCGTCCGCGCCTTCGCCGATTATGCTCCTGACATCATTCCTCTGCCGCACCCGTCGTGGCGTAACAATGCATGGCTGAAAAAGAATCCATGGTTCGAACGCGAATTGCTTCCTCATTTGCGCGCCTCGGTAGCCGCGCAGCTGTCCTTTGCCTCCTGAGCCTTGCCGCCTGCGCGCCAAGCCTGGCGCCGCCTGGTGACGAAGCTCAGATACCGTATCTGTCCGCCCACGCCTTCATCACCCGGGATGGACTGCACCTGCCGCTGCGCCAGTGGGACGCGGCCAAGCCCCGGGCGATTATCGTCGCGCTGCATGGCATGAGCGATTATTCCGAAGCCTTCGACATGCCCGGGCCATGGTTTGCTGCCCATGGCATTACAATGCTGGCCTATGACCAGCGCGGTTTCGGGGCGGCCCCCGATCGCGGCATCTGGGCTGGCGGTTCACGCATGCGGCAGGATCTGAGCGACATGGTGACGGCGGTCAAGGCGCGATATCCGGGACTGCCCGTGTTTGCGCTTGGCGAGAGTATGGGTGGCGCCGTTGTGCTGTCGGCGCTGGCCGATCACGATCCGCCGCGCATCGCTGGCGCAATCCTCGCGGCGCCTGCAGTGTGGGCCCGTGAGGACATGCCACTGTCCTACCGCGTGGTACTGTTCCTGGCGGCACACCTTGTGCCCTGGCTGAAGCTTTCGGGACAGGGGTTGCATATCATGCCGTCGGACAACATTCCGATGCTGATCAAGCTGTCCCGTGATCCCCTGTTTCAGCACCATGCCCGTGTCGATCAGATCTACGGTCTCGTCAATCTCATGGACAGGGCGCGTCGGGCACCGGAACATCTGATCGCTCCACCGCCGATCCTTTACCTCTATGGTGCGCACGACCAGATCATCCCGCGCAAGTCCGCTAAGGATACGATCGCGGCGCTGGGCCGGCGTGCAACTGTGGTTGAGTTTGCGCATGGCTATCACATGCTGCTGCGCGATCTCGACCGCAAGCTTGTCTGGCGTACCATACTCAAATGGGTAGACGCCCATCTTTCGCGCATTCCTGCCATGCCATCCACGCGCATCTCGTCTGGCATTCCACCTGCGAAAACGTCCACCCTCGCCGCGCACAAAATTGCCGCGCGAGCGGGGCGCAGCAGCAAGAGAAGTGAACAAAATCGCGCTGTGGCTGTGGAAAAATCCCACCGGTCCACCCGCTGAAGGGACGGCTCGAACGGACAAATGTGCGAAGCAGGGTCACCGTCTTTGCCACATTGCTTCACGCCGCTGAACGCTGGAGCGGGTGAGATGTGGGCGCTTGCAATGCGCGCGCACTCTGGGTACGCGAACCATAACAGGAACCAGGCGGGAGGCATCCATGAAAGAGCTGCACCA
>JAKAVI010000308.1 GCA_021817355.1 Pseudomonadota bacterium
CAGTGATCCGAGCACGACCATGCCCTTGATGATTTCACCGGTGCGCGGATCGACGATTTCCTGGCCATAGGACCAGCCGCGTGTGGCGCGATCATCCCAGTTCACCACATTGTAGCGTACGTCCATGGGATCGACGTTGGGTGGCAGGACCTTGACCTGAAAGGCGTCGATGAAGCCGGCCGCGGTAAACGCCTTCTTCCACCAGCTGACACCTTCGATGAGGGCCTGGCGGATCGGTTCTGGTGCGCGATTGTCGATATAGACGACGATGGGTTTTTTCACCCGGGAGGGGCCAGGACCAGGATGGATTTTCTCCAGCCGGAAGCGATTGGCATAATCGCGCACGACGTCCTGGCCAAGCGGTGCCGCAAAATCCACAACCTGCGTGGAGAAGCCGCCAATGCGGGGGTCAAAGACCCGTGGCACAAAGCCCGGACCGGGCAGTTTCACAAAGCTGGAGTGGACGGTAAAGCTCACCTGATGGGGATCAGGCGCGATGTTCTCCACTTCGGCCCCAGGGTGCTCGGAGGTATAAGTCTGGATCGCATCCACCTCGATATTGTCGGGGAAGACTTTCACCGATGTCGGCACTGCTGCGCTCAGTTTGGGGGCGAGCTTGAAGCCTTTGCCCGCTCCTTGAGGCTTGCCGCCCGTACCCATCTTGTCACTGCTCTGATTGAGCGAATCCGCAATGCCGAGCGTGTCCGAAGCAAGGAAACTTGAAATGTCGACGGTAAAGCCTCCGTCCGGCAAATTCGCCGCGACCTTGCCCATCCAGACGGTCGACACGGCAAAATTGCTGCTGCCGCGCGGATCGGATGGGGCTTCCCCGGTGGCCCGGAAGCGCGGGTTCTCGAACTGGATGGCGACCTTACTGCCGATACGCCGGAAGGCGATGATCTGCGTCGTGCCGATGCGGCCCCGATCAAGAAATGTTGGTGCCGATCCGAGGCCGGTCCGCAGAGAGGTGGTGTAGAGGAACCGTGCGGACACCCCATCTGGCCCTGGCTTTGGCAAGGTGAAGAGGATCTTGCCACTCCTGGCGTCCGCATGGACGGGCAGAAGGAAGGATTTGGCGTGATCCTTCGTGGTGTGGTGGACGGGCGAAGATGACGCGGCCATGACAGGCATGGCCAGAAAGAGTCCGATTAGAATCGCAGCCAAATATCGCATCTGTCGCCCCCGTAATCTTCTGATCATGGGGCACGTGTCCCGGGCCCGCAAGCTGGTGCCTGGCGCGGCTCGGACACCAGGACCAAACCATTGTTTGCAAGCAATATTCCGAGGATTGCGGCAGGCTTTAGGGAAATGCCGCGCACATCAGATGGGTCCTGAAGCCGTCCGGTGTCCAAATTTTCTCGATAATGTACCGCCCTACTTCCAAACCCTTGCCCCTCCTTCGACGCCGTTAGGGCAGCCATGGGCGCACTGTCAATGAGACCAGGCAGGCGGATCTTCTGGTCAGGCTCTGTGCCATCGTTTCGAGGGGCGCGGGCCCTTGAGGATAGATCCGCGAAAGACCGGAACGCGCGGATCACGCTTTATACTCTGGCGGGACTCGCAAACCTGCTTATTTTCAGCATCCTCGCCCTGTGCATCGGCGCAGATGCCATGAAGCCCGTATGCCACTCTATAGGAATAGCTGGTGGCACGCATTGCGCGTCCCAGCGTCATTCGCATTTCTCCCCTGATTGATGTCTGTCGAGAAATGACGCTCGAGCAAATGCGCGATGCAGACGCTTCAATCTGGACACTCTGCGAGCTGTTCCCTCGTCCGGACGCGCGAGGTGCGGGCCGCGCAGGGAGACGTATGATGTATGGCTTTACCATACCATCAGCCGCTGGCATGCTTCATCACGCCTATCATAGGGGGACGATGATGAACCTGGGGCGGTCAAGACCGGCGGCGATTGCCAGTCTCTTTATCCTCGCAATGTTGATCAGCGCCCATCGCGCGTCAGCCGCGATCAGGACGAAAGCGATTGACTACAGGATCGGCAGTGGAACCTATGAGGGATATCTCGTTTTTGATGATGGAGCCAATGGCCGGCGCCCAGGAGTTCTGATTTTTCCTGCATGGAAAGGTGTTTCCGATAACGAACGGGTGCATGCCCAGCGCCTCGCCCAGCTCGGCTATGTTGTCTTCATTGCCGACATCTATGGTAAAGGCGTTCATCCCGCCACCAATGCTGAGGCCGCTGCCGAGGCCTCAAAATACATAAGCAATCGTCCGCTCTATCGTCGCCATGTACGCGCCGCCTATGACGTCCTGCGCGCCAATCCGATGGTCGATCCCAGCCGGATTGCGGCTATTGGCTATTGCTTTGGCGGGGTCGGCGCTCTGGAACTGGCGCGTAGCGGCGCGGACATCAAGGACGTGGTTGGCTTTCATGTCGCTAATCTTACCAATCCCACTCCGGCTGACGATCGAAATATCAAGGCACATGTTCTCGTATTGCAGGGCTATCTTGACCCCAATACGCCGCCGGCGGCACGGCATGCCTTTGAAGCGGACATGGAAAAAGCCCATGTTGATTGGCAGCTGGTGCTTTATGGGGGCACGGCACATTGCTTTACCGACGCCGAAGCAGGCAATAACCTTGCGCATGGTTGTGCCTATAATCCCGTGGCCGAGCAGCGCTCCTGGCAGGCGATGAAGGCTCTGTTTGCGGCAACCCTTCGTTGAGCCTCGCTGGGGAACCTTTGTCCCTCGTATGAGGCTCCGTGGTTCAATACCCGATGGCAACGCCCCTGTAAGGCCTGGGCGATCCCTCGCATCTCTGCACATGATGGTGCAGGCGACAACCTTGCAGCGATCTGCTTTTTGTGCGTGCGCGCCAGGCACAATCGGCCCCCCACGCCAGACCTTGAATGCCGTACTCCGTATGGGTTGGCTTCCTCAGGACTTGATCACGCGCACCGGAATGGACTTTGCCGCGGGCGTGCCGCTGATTTTGTCGTGAAATTCCAGGGGCAGAAGCGGATTTAATTCAGGGTAGTAGCCCGCCACTGCACCTTGCGGCATGGGATAATCGAGCACTGTCAGTCCATCAACCCGTCGCCTCACCCCGTCATCCGTAATCGTTTCCAAGCTCACCTGCGCGCCCGGCTCAAGACCTCGTGCCGCGCGGTCCCTTTCATTCATGAAGAGTACCATGCGGTCATTGTAAACCCCGCGATAGCGGTCATTGTAGCTGTAGATCGTAGTATTGAACTGGTCATGCGAACGTATTGTTGCCAGTCGCAACATCCCCGGATCAGCTATGTCCCTATCGGTCCTCAAACCGCTGAAGAGAAGGAAATTGGCTTTACCATTGGGGGTGTTCCACACCAGGCGCCGCGGCGCTATGTCGAGATGAAAGCCTCTGGGATCCTTAATTTTTGCGGAAAAGTCCCGGTAGATGTCCGGGTAAACCTCTGCGATTTTG
>JAKAVI010000280.1 GCA_021817355.1 Pseudomonadota bacterium
ATTTCGCATCCAGTTCCCTGCCGGCAGTGGCCGCAGGAGGAGGGGAAGCTAACGTTCATAGCTGAGGTCTCATGAATGGCACCTATATCGCAAATGAAAGCGCGGAAATATTTGTGTTCAGGCTCAGCTGGAGTGGGCAGCCGCACAAATCCGGATCGCAGGCCATGGGCGTCCGTTGAACAAAATTCTGCCTAGGGCCTCAGGATCGCGAGCCCATCAATCTTGGGTATCGCGCCTGCAAGCGACCGGACGTCGATCATGACGTCGGACGCACCGCTGAGACGTGGCCGAAGGCGCTACGGGTTGCGCGAGACCTGATCCATGCGCCGCGGGTGTCGGCTGTGCGCTGGTGCGGCAGGCTCAGGGGGCTTCAGCCATGTTGACGGTGCGCTTGGCGCATTGCAGCGGGATCGGGCGTTGCCGCCAGATCTTGAATTATTTACGTCCATAAATTGAAAAATATAAAGTTTTGCACATTGAGAATTGATATTTTAAATATTATCATCTGTTCGATCGCGGTTTCCAGGATGGCGTTCATGACTGATCTGTTGGAATGGCAGGCGCTGGCCTCTCTCGCGGGGGACCAGTCCTTCACGATTGAGCGGGTCCGACTGGCCAGTGGCGTCGTCATAGAGGGCCGCTTTGTACCGCCTGATCTGGCCAAGCTTTCGGTTGAAGATCAGGTCTTTGTCGCAGCCTTTGTCCGCGCCCACGGTTCGATCAAGGAGATGGAGAGGTTTTTTGGCGTCAGCTATCCCACGATCAAGGCCCGCCTTAACCGCATTTCGGCTGCACTCAGTTTCGTCGAAACGGAGGCTCCGCCCGGCCGCAGCGAGATCTTGGCCCGGCTGGGACGCGGGGAGATTACGGTCAGCGATGCGATCGCACAGCTGGAGGCGCTGAAGTGATGCCGCCGCTCCTGGCTCAGTTCGCGATACGACACCGCGCAGTTCATCTGCGGTTATGGGTGCCCTTGTTCCTGCTCTGGCTGTTACTTTTTCCGCTTGCGCTGATCGTACTGCTCATCGCCAGCATCGCGATGGTATGGGCGGATACGCGTCCTGTCCGCATCATCGCGGCACTACTCGGTGTTTTGAGCGCAGTTTCCGGAAGCATGATCGATATTGAGCTGGCCCAGTCGGCCGTCTTTGTTCGCTTTGTTTAGGAGGAGGATGACATGAGCGATAGCCGTAAGCAGATTCTGGACATGCTTGCTGACGGAAAAATCAGCGTGGACGATGCCAGCCGGCTGATCGCCGCACTGGGCGAAGTCGAGGTGTCCAGAACCACGGGAAATTTGCCCAAATATCTGCGTGTGCTGGTCGAGGCAAGTGAGCCAAGCGATGAGGGTGAGGCGCCAACCAAAGTCAATATTCGGGTGCCGCTGCAGCTGTTGCGCGCCGGGGTGCGTCTGGCCAGCCTGATTCCGCCAGTGGCACGTGAACATGTCAACGCAGCCCTGCACCAGCAGGGCATTGCTTTTGACATCAACCAGCTCAAGCCCGCCAATGTCGAAGAACTCATCGAGCAGCTCAAGGACCTGACGATCGACGTTGATCAGCCTAGCAAGAAGGTCAAGGTTCGGGTGTTCTGTGAATGAACACTGCCATCACTGCTGTCGCCTCGTCGCTGGCGCCAACTCCTCCTGCCATGACCTTGCTGCAGCAGCGTGTCTATCGCGCGCGCCACTTCGCAAAGCGCTCATCTGTCGCAATCGTCCACAGTGCCCAGTCCTCGATGAATTCGCGGGCATAGTGACGGATGCGTCCGTCCGCCTCGAGGAGCGCAGCATCTTTTGACGGATAGTCGCCGATCGGGATGCGGTTGATTTCAATCGCCCAGCTGTCGCCAGGGCGCCGGCGCACGGTCGCCGTTACGAGCGTGCCAAGCTCAAGGCTGTACGCATCTATGCGTCCGTGACCGCCGTCCCACCGTGTCCATCGCGCCTTGCCCATGGAGAACAAATAAAGAACAAATAGGGGGAGGGCAAGGGGTACGAGGCGCAGGCGATTGCGTCATCTTCGCCGTCCCGGCCCTTCGGTCGCGCGGGCCCTGGATTTTCCGCGCAGATTAGCTGGGTCTTTGCGGCATCGCGCGTAGGGAGATGATTGTTGGTGCAGATGCAGGATGGAACCGCGTCGGATCCACGTAGCCTTGACAGCGGGCGGTGGAGCGCCGATATACCCCGCATTGATGCGGCCGCACGCTCCTGCCTTCTGGCCTGAGCCGCTTTTTCAACCCCTCCGTTTGCTTCCATGTGCGGGAAAGACGGCACCCGCTGTCGCCGAAGCCGCGTGCTTTGCGACTATAGGACTTATCGTGACCAGTTTTGACGAATTGGGCCTCATCGCGCCGATCATGCGCGTGCTTGAGGCTGAATCTTATGTGACTCCCACCCCAATCCAGTCTCGCGCCATTCCGCGTCTGCTCGCCGGACGCGATCTTCTGGGCATTGCCCAGACCGGCACCGGCAAGACCGCTGCATTCGGTTTACCGCTGCTCCAGAAGCTTCGCACCGACATGCGGACGGTAAAGGCGCGCGCGACGCGGGCCCTCATTCTGGCGCCCACGCGCGAGCTGGCGCTGCAGATCGACACCTCGCTGAGAAGCTATGGCCGTGGGCTGAAGCTTCGCCATTGCGTGATCTTCGGTGGTGTAAACCAGAACCGGCAGGTGCAGGAACTGGCCAAGGGCGTAGACATTCTGGTGGCAACACCCGGACGGCTGCTCGATCTCATTTCCCAGCGTCACCTGCGGCTCGACGAGGTCGAGATATTTGTCGTCGACGAAGCCGACCGCATGCTCGACATGGGCTTCATCCGTGATGTCCGGCGCATCGTCGCACTGCTGCCCAAGGAACGTCAGTCGATGTTGTTTTCGGCGACCATGCCGGATGACATCGTCAAGCTCGTTGGCGACATGCTGAAACAGCCCGAGCGTATCGAGATTGCACCACAGTCGCGTCCGGCAGAGCGGATCGAGCAGCGCGTGCTGTTCACAGAGGGCCGACAGAAGCGCGGTATCCTGATCAGTCTGTTGCGCAACCCAGAGGTCAAGCGCGCGATTGTCTTTACCAAAACAAAATACGGCGCCAACAAGGTAGCTGAGACCCTGGAGAAGGCCGGCCTTTGTGCCGAAGCGATCCATGGCAACAAATCCCAGAATGCACGTCAGCGCGCGCTGGCCCGCTTTCGCAGCGGTGAGGCCCCCATTCTCGTGGCGACCGACATTGCCGCGCGCGGGATTGATATTGATGAGATCACGCACGTCATCAATTTTGAGCTGCCCAATGAGGCGGAAAGCTATGTCCATCGCATCGGCCGCACGGCGCGGGCTGGTGCCAGCGGCATTGCGATTTCGCTGGTCGATGACAGCGAGCGCGGGCTGTTGCGCCAGGTCGAGCGCATTACCAAGCAGCGCATCCCG
>JAKAVI010000303.1 GCA_021817355.1 Pseudomonadota bacterium
GCAAATCCTGACGGCACGCGCCAAATGCAGGCTTCATCCTTGGATTACGCGCTCGCATGGCGTTCGGATCAATGCCCGATGGTGCTGTGAAACCTCACGTCATGGGGTTTGATCAGGGGGGCGCACAGATAAGCCAGCCACGTGGATACTGATCTTCGGAATTATTTGCTTGGCCGCCAATGCCACCCCGACGCACAACAACGCCAAAGCCGGAACCTATCGGTCCTCAACCCTGCAGCCAGACTGATGGGCAATGCTCTTGAATGGCAAGATCTGGCCCCAGTGCTACTTCGCGCCACTTATAGCGGCACGCCTCTCTCCTGCCCATGACCCTGTCTCTGATTGCCCCCTATGGGAGCCTTGGCGCGCCCATTTGGCGCCCTTGTTTTCGGTTATGTCGTAGTTTGTATGGGCGGATGCATGGTTCTTATCGTCTCCATCATATCATGGGCATGGCGACCACGGCGATCGGCCTGCTGGCAAACTTTCGCAGGGCCTTTCCGCGCTGGCGCTGAAGGAGAGGTTGCGCTCGCCCAGCTGGGCTTTGGTGCTCTTCGGGGGCGACCATGGGTACGCTGCCGGCGACGCCGTCCGAACCTTGCCCGGCCAAATTCCGGCTGGGCGGATATTCGCTTGCTTTCAACTTTGGTTTAAGACTTGGTGGAGGTACGGCACCTCTGATCGACACGGCGCTGATCGACGCTGTTGCTGTGACTTTGGTGCCCGCGTTCGGTCTCATGTTTGGAGCTCCACGGGCAATGAGTGCTCTTGATCTGATGCCAGATCGCAGCCTCGAACCGTTATTTATGACGGCCAAGAACCGTCTCATCGCCGACGCACGACCGTGTCAAGATCTATGACCATGCTGGAGATAGCTGCCAATGACTGACAACGCACCATTGCGCGCCCTGGAACACCGAGAGCATGCCGAACATGCCGCCAAGGAAAAGGATATGTTCATTTCGCTGGTGTCCATTACCATCGCCATCCTGGCGGTGATTGCCTCAGTGGCCGGCAGCCTTGAAACGATCGAAGTCAGCCAGGTCATCACGCTGTCTAGTGAAGCGGTCCTGCGTCAGGATCAGGCTACCGACGCATGGTCGCAATATCAGGCTAACAGCATCAAGAAGCACGTCTATGATGCAGCCGCCCGTCTCTCAACTGGCTCGGCACCATCCCTTGCTGCACTGGCACAGACCCAGGGCGCCAAGCAGGGAGAGGTGCGCAAGCGCGCACTTTCGGCTGAAGCCGAACGCGATCATCTGATGGCGGCAAGCGAGCGCCACGAGGTCAATCATCGTTGGTTAGCGGCTGCGGCCAGCATTGCTGAAATCGCGATTGCGCTCTCCACGGTTGCTATTATTACCCGGCGAAAGAGTTTCTGGCTGTCGGCAATCGGCCTCGGCATCATCGCCCTGGGCCTGCTGACGGGCACCTATCTTCTTTAGCTGAATGGATAACTCCGCTCCCGGGCGCGGACAGGATGAGCGACACCGTTGATAAATCATGGCCGGTGGGGTTTAGGCCTTGCTCCCAGCGCATTGGCCAAAGCTGGTCACTATTGGCCAGTGGGGCCAAGCCGGCACCAAAACGGCAGCGCCTCAGATGCTGCGGAGGTAAACGGCGAAGCTCGTCCTGGACTGTTTGCGCAATGGTGTCCGGGCTTGTCGTGCTCAGTTCCAGCGGCTCTGCGGCCCAAAAGGCGGTGTCACTGCCTGTTACAACGCTGAAGTTGCGGCCTCAAGGCGCGAAACAGCGGGCCGCGTCGCTTAAAAGCGAGGACCACAAGCTGGGTTCCCAGATGCACCTCGGGCGGAAGGGGGGCGGTGCCAACCTCGCCAAAGCCGTGGTGGCCATCGTGATGGATGATCTGGGGCCGGATGTGGCAGCGACACGCCAGGCGATTTTACTTCCTCCGGCAGTTACCATGTCGTTTCTTCCTTACGCCCGCGATGTAGCCGAACTGGCCCGCGCGGCCGAGGCAAGCGGACACGAGGTGATCGTGCATGTGCCGATGCAGCCGCTTGGTCCCGAAAATCCAGGACCTGGAGCGCTGCGGGTAGATCTCAGCGCAGCGCAAAACCAGCGGCGCCTGTCCTTGGATCTGGCACGGGTGCCTGGCGCCGATGGCATCAACAATCACATGGGGAGCCGCTTTACCGCCGACAGCGAAGCGCTTGTGCCCGTGCTGGAGCAATTGGCCAGGACCGGGGACTTCTTCCTTGATTCGCGCACCAACGCCAACACCCAGGTTGTCCCCTTGGCACGGAAATTCGGCATTTTGAGTTCAGGCCGGGACGTCTTTCTCGACGATATCCCGCGTCGGGAATACCTGCTCCGTCAGTTGCGATTGCTGAGGCAGGTAGCAGAAGCAAATGGGGTTGCGATCGCCATCGGCCATCCTCATCCCGTGACATTATGGGCAATAAAGTGGTGGATTGCGCACCATCCTGGTCTGCACCTGGTGAAGCTGCGCACGGCGCTGCGTCTTAAAACACGCGATGCGCTCCGCAGGAAGTCAGAAAAGATGCACCACCTTCACTGATCGGTGCATTTAACCCGAGCGCCGTGTTTGGATCTAGCGCTCCTGCCCCACGGCGTAGCGGGTCGCCTCTTCCGCTGCAGCCAGCAGCGCCTTGGCCTTGTTGACACTTTCCTCATACTCAGCCTCAGGAACACTGTCCGCGACCACCCCGCCGCCAGCCTGGACATACATCATGCCATCCTTGACTACGGCCGTACGCAGAACGATGCAGGTATCCATCGACCCATCGGCAGCAATGTAGCCGACCGCGCCGGCGTAGACTGCGCCGCGCTTGTCGCATTCGAGTTCATCAATGATCTGCATCGCCCGGATTTTGGGTGCGCCGGAGAGAGTACCGGCTGGCAGACCTGCGGCGAGCGCATCGATGGCGTCGAACTCTGGTCTGATATGCCCTTCGACGTTGGAGACAAGGTGCATCACGTGACTGTAGCGTTCGATGAAGAAGCTGTCCGTAACTTTGACGGCGCCAGTTTGTGCGACGCGGCCGACATCATTGCGACCCAGATCGAGCAGCATGAGATGTTCCGCACGCTCCTTGGGATCAGCCATCAGCTCACGCGCCAATGCCTCATCCTCTGCCGGATTTGCACCGCGCCGCCGTGTTCCGGCGATCGGACGGATGGTGACAAGGCCGTCGCGTAGCCGCACTAGAATTTCCGGACTGGAGCCCACAATGGCAAACCCCGGGAAGGCGAGATGGTAGAGGAAGGGGGAGGGATTGAGGCGGCGCAAGGCGCGATAAAGAGCGATCGAGGGCAGCGCAAATGGTCGGGTAAAGCGTTGGCTTGGCACGACTTGGAAAATGTCTCCCGCGCGAATATAGGTTTTTGCGCGTTCGACCATCGCCAGATAGTCTTCGCGGGTAGTGTTGCTTTGTGCGCTGACGCCGAGGGGAAGATCTATTCCCGCCGCCGAGGTGGATGGCAGCGGCTGTTCGAGGGCAGCGAGAGCGTCTTCGATACGTCCGCGGGCGCGCGCATAGGCTGTGTCGGCATCGAGCTCTGCGTGCGGCCATACTGGTGTGACCAGCGTGATCTCGTCGCGCACGGTATCAAAGACGGCGGTCAGGGTGGGCCGGATCAGGATAGCATCAGGAAGGCCAAGCGCGTCGGTTTTGCGATGCGAAAGCTTTTGTGGCTCGATCAGACGCACAGTGTCGTAGCCGATATAGCCGAAGAGTCCGACCGCCATGGGCGGCAATCCCGCAGGCAGGTCCATGCGCGTGACTTCAACCAGCCGGCGCAGCGCTGCCAGCGGATCGGCCGCGGAGCTGTCGGGGACAAATGCGTCGGGATCATCTTCCGCTGTGTGATTGATTTCCGCCTTGAGCTCGCTTAGGCGCCAGATCAGATCCGGCTTCATGCCGATGATTGAGTAGCGGCCCCGGCTTTCTCCGCCTTGAACGCTTTCAAGGAGAAACGCGTTGTTGCGGTTCTGCGCAAGCTTGAGATAGGCGCCGACCGGGGTCAGCAGATCGGCGACGAGCCGGCTGAAGACAACCTGCGGCTTTCCCTCGCCGTAGGCTTTTGCAAAGGTTGAAAACTCCGGTTCAATGGCCATCGCCCACTCACGATCCCGTGCCCATGACCGTGGCCAAGTTTTGCTGATTGATGGTTACGCCCGCACGTTTGCGCGCTGCCTGAGCGAAAAGACTCGGTATGTCCGCGCCGATTTGTGCCCCTAACTGGTTCTTGAACTCTGCATACTGGGGCATTTGCTGAACGAAAGCTGGCGGGTGTGCCACGCCTGTTACGCGAGCGATGATAAAGCTCTTGCCGTCGGCAGCCTTTCCCATCACCGCGCTACCTGGCGGAGCGGCAAAAATTGCATTCAGGAGGCTCGCCGGAAAGAGCGCTGTGGCCTGGCCGCGCTGTAGACCCGGGCTGTGTTCGACTTTGAGTTTGAGGGCCTTGGCAATCGCAGCGAGACTGCTGTCATGGTTGGCAGTTGCCGTCAGGCTTGTCACCTTGGCGAGCAGATCGGCATCGGTCTTGGCGGTGGTCCAGTCGTGGAGTGCCGCCTTTCGTACCTGGCTGAGCGGTTTCAGTTTGGGTGGCTCTACGCCACTGACCTTGATCACATAGGCGCTACCATCGCTGGTCTGGAAGGGGTCGCCGACGACGCCGACCTCCGCGCGGAAGGCCTGGGTAAGAAATTGGGGCGACGCTGGCAATGCGGCCTTGGTGCCATCCGGTTTCAAGCCCTGGGCGTCCACGGCTTTGACATGCACAAGCTGCATGCCAGCGGCTTTGGCAGCTTCTTCAAGGGTATCGCCGCTGGCCTGGGCATCTTCGAACTTGTTGATGATGTCGCTGACCTTCTCATTGGCGAGCTGCTGACGAGCCTGGGCAAGGAGTTCAGGTTTGACCTCATCGAAGCTCTTGTGGATGGCCGGCGTGATGGCGGTGACCTTAAGGAGGACGTATCCGAAAGTACCTTTGACCGGAGCGGAGACCTGTCCTGGCTTCAAACTGAAGGCGGCCTCGCCGCGGGCGCCGCCGAGATCCTTCTGGCTGACCGAGCCCAGATCAATATCGGAGGCTTTCAGGCCCCGTGCGGCAGCCAGATCCTCAAAGCTCAATCCTTTGCCCAGGCGTTTGGTCGCCGCTGCGGCAGATTTTTCGTCGGGAAAGGTGATCTGTTCCACGGTGCGCTTTTCTGGCACCTGGTATTTGTTGAGGTTGAGTTCGTACTCGCTGTGCAATTGCTGCTGAGTCACCTTGATTGCCGGGGCGAGACTTTCAGGGGTGATCTGCGCATAAGTCAGTTCACGATAGGACGGGGTGGAGAAGTTCTGCGGATGGGTCTTGATATAGGCTTCAAGTTCGCTGTCGCTGGCTTGAGGCACCGTTCCGACGGCGGTCGGCCCGACGCTGACGTAGGATACTGCTCTTGCCTCGTTCAGATCGTCGAAGATCGCCCTGGCGTAGCCATTGGGAACTTGAAGACCGTCCGAGGTTGCCGTCAAAAGCTGGTTGCGGGCGGTATCAGCACGCACCGCCGCGATGAAGCTCTGCTCGGTAAAGCCCGAGGCATTGATGATCTGCAAAAACCGCTGGTGATCGAAATCGCCATTGGGCCCTTCGAAGGCTGGAAGCTCACGGATTTGGGAAGCCACATCCGAATCGGTCGCGGTGAGCCCGAGGCTTTGCACGACAAGATCGATCGCGGTTCGGCTGATCATGCGCTGCAGCACGTCCTGCGGCAGCCCCATGGCCCTGGCCTCGCTTGGGGTCAGCGGACTACCTGCCCGGGTGGACTCGTTTTTGAGTTCGGTCGAATATTCGCGCTGGAAGTCAGCCTGCTCGATCTTGACCCCTCCGACCGTTGCCACCGAGGTGTCGACATTGCCGCGGAAGATGTCGGCAATGCCCCACACGCCGAAACTCAGCGCCAACAAACCCAGGAAGATCGAAGCGACCCAGGACTGGGCGAAGCCGCGCATTTTTTGAAGCATGGGGGCATCCGATAGTGACGGTGAAAGCTCGCTGATGATAGGGAGGGCCCCTCATGGCGGCAAGGAGCGGTGCCGTCAAGGGTTCGTGTGGCCGCTGGGCGGCGCAAAGGGGGATAGAATGCAGGTGTTGATCGCTGGAAACTGGAAGATGCATGGCACGGGCCAGGCGCTGGATGAGGTCCGCAAGGTGGCGGACGAGGCACAGGGGGTGGCATGTGAGCTGCTACTTTGCCCCCCGGCGACGCTGTTGGAGCGGGCGGTTGCCGCAAGCGCCGGGCGCCTCCCCATCGGTGGTCAGGATTGCCATTGGGAGCGGGCTGGAGCCTTCACCGGCGATATTTCCCCCGCGATGCTGGTGGACGCCGGGGCCCGCGCTGTCATTCTCGGCCATTCGGAGCGGCGTCAGTACCACGGCGAGAGCAGTACCCAGGTTCAGGCCAAGGCCAGAGCGGCGCAGGAGGCCGGGCTCATGACCATCGTCTGCGTCGGGGAAAGCGAGGCGCAGCGCCAGGCTGGCCAGGAGAGGGCCATTGTGGGCGAGCAGTTGGCGGCGAGCTTGCCGCCCCAGAGTACCCCGGAAACTTGCGTTGTTGCTTATGAGCCGGTTTGGGCGATCGGCAGCGGACTCACCCCCACGCTGGAGGATATTGCGGCGATGCACGGCTTCATTCGTGAGGGATTGTGTCGGCTTCTGGGCCCTACCGCCCGGGGGATGCGTATACTTTACGGCGGTTCGGTCAAGCCGGCCAATGCAGCTGAAATCCTGGGGCTCGCCGACGTTGGTGGCGCGCTTGTCGGAGGGGCTAGCCTCAAGGCGGGCGATTTTCTGGCCATTGCCCGGGCGGTAAGAGCCTAAATTAACCAAGATGGGCCCATAGTTCGTTAACCAGGCACTGCGAGCTTGGGTACGAGGCGGAATGCGCCCGTCGGGCCCCTCCAAGATGATGGCACGGATTTCCTACGAGAGTGTCGACACGCTGATTTACGATCCGGTGGCGCCCAACAGGGCCGCGACCCGATCTGCGCTGCTCACGCTTGGCTTTCGTCGTGTTGAGACCGTGGCCAGTATCGATGCCCTGAATGATCATCTGCAGCGCCGCCCGCCGGATCTGGCCATATGCGAAGTGTCCGGCGCTCAAGATCCCCTGTGCGCGGCGATCCAGGAGCTGAGGCAGGGCCTGACGGCCTATAATCCGTTCCTCGTGGTGATCGTCACTGCCTGGGGCAATTTGGGGAGCCTCGTGGGCAATGTCATTACTGCGGGCGCCGATGACCTTCTGCTGCGGCCATTTTCGACCTCGACCCTGGAAGCACGCATTCGTACCCAGGTAGAACGGCGTAAGGGTTTTGTCATCACGAGCGATTATGTGGGGCCCGATCGTCGGCGCAGCAGCCACCGCGCCGGCCCCACCGAGCTGCTTCAAGCTCCCAATTCGCTGAAGATGAAGGCCAAGGAGCGCATTACCGACGAGGTGGTGGCCGAGCGGCTCAATCGCGAGCTCAAGGTGGCGCGCGAGACCTTGACCAGCGAAAAGCTGCGCCGCGAGGCCTTCCAGATCTGCGTCCTGTGGCGCCTCATGCAGGGGGCCGAGCCGCGGGCGAAGACGCAATATGAGGTCGACCTCGTCCGCCTCTGCGAGGTGACGAAGAGCCTCTCACGGCGGGCCCGCGATACCGACTTTGAAGAGGCTATCGCCTGGTGCGACAAGGTGCTTGGGGCCATTGAAGGATTGCAGCTGGGCGTCGACCGCAATGCCTCGATGCATCTGCTCGGCCACGCCGCCCTCTGCCTGATCCGGCTATTTTCGCCGGAAAAATCCGCTGAAGAGCATCTCAATGAGCTCGATGCGACGGTCGCCCTGATTCGCTCCCGCCAGGCGCTGGCGAGCTAGCTGCGGCCGGGCCTATTGCGCCATCAACGCCTCGCACTGCGCCAGCTGCTGGCGGCGCAGACGCTCCACACTACGGGGGGTGAACCCGTTTACGGTCGCGCGTTGGGCGGCATTGGCCGCCGCCTGGTGGCAGAAGCCCGAGGCTGAGGGGCTGCCGGCAGCCGCCACGCTGGCAGTCTGGTCTGCGCCCCTATGTGTCGTGTCGGCTTTGGCTGCGGCGCGGGTGTCCTTGGTGGCGCCATAATCCGCCTGAGCGACCTCGCTACGGGGTTCCCACAGGCGCGCAACTTGGTTCCAATCGGCATTGGTACAGCCGCAAAGCCCCAAGAACAGAACACAGGCGGCACCGGCGCGCCACACGCTTTTCATCCCAGGGGACATGCAATACCTCAAAATTGATCGGTTGCGGCTCGTGTACTTAAGCCATGTTGCAGCAAGCATAAGCAAAGAACAGTCTAGCCCAACTGCCACGTTCGCAGGACCATAAGTTTTCGTTACCCCAAGCGGGATCGCCTGGCCACACCCGCGGCCGGCAGGGCGAGGACTTCCCAGGGCCGATGCTTTCGTCTAAGACGCCCCCTTCGCAAGTCCCGGAGCCACCATGTCCACCGTCCTCATCATCGTCCAGCTGATCGTGTCGGTCGCGTTGGTGATCGTCGTGCTCATGCAAAAATCCGAGGGCGGGGCTTTGGGCATGGGCGGCGGCAGTGGTGGCGGCCTCTTCACGCCACGTGGCGCCGGGGATGCGCTGACGCGCCTGACCGCGATTTTGGCCGTACTGTTTTTTGTCACCTCCATGGCGCTGACCATCCTGGCCCTGCACAGGCGTCCGCAGCACTCGATTCTCGATTCGTCGCATGCCAACCCGGTGTCGGCTCCGATCCCGAAGGCTCCCGGCAGCGCAAACACGAAGTTCGGACCCAAATCTCGCGTGCCCGCCGTGCCCGGCGTGCCACAACCCCCAGCTCCGACCAAAGCGACCAAGCCCCCCAAATAGCCGGGGGGCAGTCGATCGCAGAATTTTACGTGAATCAATTTTATTTGGATGAGAAATGCGCTTGAGCTTCACCATGCCCAGCGCCTATGGTGCAATTCCATGGCGCGACTGATCTTCATCACCGGCGGCGTGGTCTCCTCGTTGGGCAAGGGTCTTGCGTCTGCAGCTCTCGGAGCATTGTTGCAGGCGCGTGGTTTCTCCGTGCGGCTGCGCAAACTGGATCCGTATCTGAATGTTGATCCAGGTACGATGAGCCCGTTCCAGCATGGCGAAGTCTATGTCACGGATGACGGCGCGGAGACCGACCTCGATCTGGGTCATTATGAGCGCTTCACGGGCGTGGCCTCGGCTCGGTCGGACAATGTGACCTCCGGGCGGATATACTCGGAAGTCATAGCCAAGGAGCGTCGTGGCGATTACCTCGGACGTACCGTGCAGGTAATCCCCCATGTTACCGACGCCATCAAGGACTTCGTCCTTGCCGGCAGTGACGATGTGGACTTTCTCCTATGCGAGATTGGCGGCACCGTTGGCGACATCGAGGGGCTGCCATTTTTCGAGGCTATTCGTCAGCTCGGCAATGAGCTGGGCCATGAGCGATCATGTTTTGTACACCTGACGCTTCTTCCATACATCGAGACCGCCGGCGAACTTAAAACCAAACCGACCCAGCATTCGGTCAAGGAACTGCGCTCGATCGGCATTCAGCCTGATGTGCTGCTCTGTCGTTCGACCCATCCCATTCCGCTTGAGGAACGGCGCAAGATCGCGCTGTTCTGCAATGTTTCTGCTGAGAGGGTGATTCCGGCTCCGGATCTGGCGACTATCTATGATGCCCCGATTGCTTATCATCGCGAGGGCCTGGATGATCAGATCCTGACGGTTTTTGGCCTCAAGGATGCGCGGCCCCCAGATCTGTTGCGCTGGCAGAATGTGGTGGAGCGCGTCAACAATCCCGAGGGCGAAGTCAAAATTGCCATTGTCGGCAAATATATTTCGGTCAAAGACAGCTACAAATCACTCTCTGAAGCGCTGACCCATGGCGGTCTTGCCAATAATGTGCGCGTCAGAATGGAGTGGATTGATTCAGAGATTTTCGAGCGCGACGATGCTGCCGTTTACCTAGAGGGCGTGAACGGGATCCTGGTCCCAGGTGGCTTTGGCGAGCGCGGTACGGAAGGCAAGATTGCGGCTGTCAGGTTTGCGCGTGAGCGCAAGGTTCCGTTCTTTGGTATATGCTATGGCCTGCACATGGCGGTCATCGAGGCTGCACGCACCCAGCTAGGGCTTGATGGTGCGGGCTCGACCGAGAACGGTACACCGAAGCATCCGGTGATCGCCATGATGACCGAGTGGACGAAGGGCAACAATCTGGAAGTACGCAGTCGGGGCGGAGATATGGGTGGCACCATGCGCCTCGGCGCCTTTCCTGCGGTGCTAACCGCGGGCAGCCGGGTTGCGCAGATCTACGGTGGTAGTGAGATCAGCGAACGTCATCGTCATCGCTACGAAGTCAACACGGGATATACCCATGCGCTCGCCGAGCATGGGTTGAACGTGACCGGGTGGTCGCCGGACGGCAAGTTGCCGGAAATCATGGAGCGCTCCGATCATCCCTGGTTCATCGGCGTGCAGTTTCATCCGGAACTAAAAAGTCGTCCGCTCGAGCCGCATCCTCTCTTTGCCAGCTTTATCAAGGCTGCCGTGGAGCAAAGCCGGTTGGTGTAGGCACGTTGGCGGACTTACGCCCAGAAGGTGTGAGATACGCCGCCTGGGAAGATGGCTCACCTAGCCAATGCTTGACCCGATGGGACGGCCCGTGCCAGTTGAGACCGCGCGCACCGGTCGTGCCACGTCGGGGGCGCAGGGCAGGACACTGGTACGGCGTGATGTCAACAAGGAGAACAGTTTGACCCGTAGTGAAATCTGGCGCCTCGAAAAATATCTGCGCAATCTGTTTCGTCTTGATACCATTACGGTGGTCGAGCGACCCAAACAGACCGATTCTGTTGAGGTGCACGTCAATGGGGAATTCATTGGCGTGATCTTCAAGGATGAAGAGGATGGCGAAACCTCTTACGCCTTCAACATGGCCATCCTCGAAATGGATCTGCCACCGGCCCCAGCAAGCCGTAACTAAACGGCGGGTGTCTCAGGGCGAGGGGTGTGCGAACCCCGCCATTAGGCGGGCGACATCCTGGGTAATCTCGCGCCACTGGCGCAGATAGGTGCGCTTGAAGCGATAGCTAAGGACGACGTGGTGCCCGAGGCGCAGGTCGCGCATGCAGTCAGGGGCACGGTTGGTGCGGGCCAGGCGCCAGCAGCGCAGTACGATGGTCTGGCCGTTGTATACGCCAACGTACAGGTCCTGGCCACGATAGCCATTATCGCTGCGGAAGCTGTATCGGATCAGACCAAAGGGGCCAGCCTCACCTTGGGGGTGCGTGACATAGGTCAGAAGCACGCGGCGCAGCTGCGCACGTTCGGACAGGGCCAGGTTATTGGCCCAGATGCGAAGATGCACAACCCGGGACCTGGCGCTGTCATTGGCGAATTGCTGGGCCTGGCTCCGGCTATAGCCATGAAAATCCGGCATCAGGGCGGCAAGGGTAACCCGATGGTGCGGCCCGCTCTGACGCTCGCCGGAATAGACGATGAAATTGGCCGGGATGAGAAATCGCTTGCCGCCGACGGTGAGGGATACCGGCCGGGTGGCGGACGTCGGATCAGCCTGCGCCTCAATCCAGGTGATGGGAGTAGGAAGAATATAGTACAGTAAAACTAATGCAAATATAGCAGCGGCAATAAGGCAGAACCAAAGCAGGACCTGCCAGCCGGAATGCGGTTGTGCCGTTTTGGCGCATTCGCAATTCTGCTCTGATCCGCTGAGCGCGGTCATCCTGTCCACTCCACAATACGTCTACAATGCACAGCCAGCCCCTGGGGCGCGAGTGTAGAGGCCGCCAAGCCGACAATTCCGCGCGGGCGTTGCAGGAAGTCCTCGCCTGGGGGAGAGGGACGGCCAAAGCCGAACCGCTGGCACAAGACCTGCAGCTCGTCCCCCAAGCGGTGTCAAAGCGGGATCCAGATGAAAGACGTACTCATCCTACTCTTCGCGGTTGCGAGCGGGCTCAGCGTCTCTGGGATCGTCGCCAATCTTTATCGGATCCTTGGCCGCAAACCGGAAACCCTCTCCGCGCGGGCGGCGTATCTTGCGGTCATGACCGTGGCCGGGCCGAGCGTGCTCTTTGACAGGTCCATACGGCACTGGCGCGCCCAAGGCTGTTCGCCTCTCGCTCTTGTTATCGCCATGGCGATATCCGGTTACTGGAGCTTTGCCATCGGCCTGCTGGTGCTCTCTCTGCGCCTCGGCTTTCGCTGAGAAGCCACCGGACAGGCCGACGCCGAGGGGCTCACAGCACGGTAAGCATGCTCGCGACCAGAGGATGGCGCACAATGTCGGCGTCCGAGAGCCGCACGACGGAAATATTCTGTACCCGCTCCAGCCGTTCTGCCACCGGACCCAAACCGGACATGCCGGGCAACAGATCGGTTTGATCCGGATCGCCGGTCAACACCATGGTGGAGCGCCAGCCCAGCCGTGTCAGCAGCATTTTGATCTGAGTATAGGTGCAGTTCTGTGCCTCATCGATGACAACAAAGGCGTCATTGAGGGTACGCCCACGCATATATGCCACTGGCGCGATTTCGATGGTGTTGTCCGTGAGCAGAGCTCTTAGCCGCTTGCTTCCGATCCGCTCGGTGAGTGCATCGTAAAGCGGGCGTAAATACGGCGCGAGCTTTTCTTGCAAATCTCCAGGCAGGAAACCCAGGCTCTCACCGGCTTCTACTGCAGGACGGGAGAGCACAATGCGGCTTACCCGGTTCTGTTCAAGCGCCTCCACGGCCTTGGCAATGGCAAGATAGGTCTTACCTGTGCCGGCTGGGCCCAGGGCAACCACCAGCGAGCGCTCGTCGATGGCATCGAGGAGTGTCTGCTGCGCCGGGCTGAGGGCCCGGACATTTTTGACGTATTTACGGTCCCGACCGTCATCATCGCGCGGGCTCCAGCCCGGCGTATGCGGGAATAGGGTATGAACCTGTGCAGTTTCGTGAAGGTCGCCCTGATTGCGGCGCGTGGAACGCTTGGCCATGACTACTCCTGGTCAATGACAAAAGAATCGCGACAAACGCAAAAAACCGACCCGGTACGAACCAGGCCGACATGACGGATGTAGGCGCACACTGTGAAATGAAGGTAACGGCAAATGGGGCGCGATCAGCTGCGGCGAAAAACTCGCTGTCGACGTCGGCGATGGATACAGTGCGCCAAGGCACCCGTTCCGTCCCTTTCCGTGCTCGCGAATCAATGAGCACTCCCCGAGCCTAACGTCTTTCCTTATACTCGTCTTGTCTCGAATGATGGCGCAAAGCGGTCTCTTGTATCCCCAAAGCTCGCCAAGCCGGCCATTGCCTGCCAAAATGCGGTACACGAAGTACTGGGAACCGAACCATGCCGCTTTATGCCATTGACGATATCCATCCGGAGCTTCCCGACGGTCGGGACTTTTGGGTGGCCCCTGATGCCACGTTAATCGGAAGGGTACGCCTCAAGAGACATGCCAGTGTCTGGTTTGGCGCAGTGCTGCGCGGCGACAATGACTGGATCACGGTTGGCGAAAACAGCAATGTGCAGGACCTGTCGGTCATTCATACCGACTATCATCAGCCCACGACGATTGGCCGTGATGTCACAATAGGGCACAATGTTATCCTCCATTCCTGTACGATCGGCGATGGTTCGCTGATTGGGATGGGCTCGGTCATTCTCAATAGAGCCGTGATCGGCAGGAACTGTCTCGTCGGGGCCAACACCTTGATACCTGAGGGCAAGGAAATTCCGGATGGAGCCATGGTGCTTGGGCAGCCGGGGCGCGTGGTGCGGACGCTCACCGAGACCCAGTTGGCCATGCTCAAAGCTTCGGCAGAGGTTTATGTGCACAACTATCAGCGCTTTAGGGACCGGCTGAAACTGATTACCTAACCCCCTCGCACCTAACTCCGGAGTGCGCCGGGGATGAGATCGGGCAAGGATGGGGCGCATTGGGTTGTAGCTCAAAGGGAAGACAACAGGACGTGCCGTCATGAGATTGAGGTTTGTATTCGCATTGTGGGCGACGTTGGCGGTTGCGCCAACTGGCATTGCGGCGGCGCCCCATGCGCCCGAAGGGCGACTTCCAGCTGATGCGATACCCTCCCATTACAGCCTCACCTTGACCATTAATCCGAAGCAGGGAGGCTTTCACGGTCACGACGAGATCAGTGTCCGGATCACGCATCCTCTGAGGACGATTTGGGTCCACGGGCAAAACCTTGACATTGAGCGGGCGTCCGTACGCCTGGCAAACGGCCATACAGTCACAGCACGATACCGGCAGATGAATCCGTCAGGTGTCGTCCTGTTACACTTTGTGGAACCACTGCCCTCAGGTCCGGCCACACTCTTGTTCGACTATCGCGCCCGCTTCAGTCATGGGACCAAAGGGCTTTCCCGGATCGTGCAGAAGGGCAATAGCTACGCGGTCTCGCGGTTTGGAATTGATGGCGCGCGGAGGATGTTTCCGTGCTTCGACGAGCCGGCTGACAAGGCAACATTTTCCTTGGCGATCAACGCACCGCAGGGCGATGTCGTGATCACGAACAGCAAGGTCACGTCGAGAAATCCGACTGGTGGCGGCATGGTGCACTGGGTCTTTGCTACCACCCCAAGGATCTCCCCCTATTTACTTGATCTCGACGTTGGTCCGTTCGACGTCATTAATATGGGATACATACCTGCAGACAAATGGCGCCATTTTCCCCTCGCGTTGCGTGCCATTGCACCCAAAGGCGAGGCATGGCAGATGCGCTATGCCTTATCGTTCACGCCAAGACTTGTCCTGGCGCTTGAACACTATCTCCAGATCGGATTTCCTTTCGCCAAGCTGGACGTGATTGCAGCACCTGATTTTACCGCCGGCGAAAACGAGAGTGCCGGAGTAATCACTCTGCGGCGGCGGTTTTTGCTCATGGGACCTCAAGGTCCGCTTATGCAGCGGCGCCACAGCCTTCTGGCTCAGGCGCGGGAACTGACACAGCAATGGTTCGGTGACATGGTTACACCTTTGTGGTGGAACGACAGTGGGCTCAACCAGGCCTTTACCAGCTGGATGTCAGCAAAGCTGGCCAATTGGATCATGCCTCATTTTGCAATGTCGCGTCACGTTCTTGATGGTGGACTTGAGGCGATGGACCGCGATCAGTTGCCGTCGGTGCGCGCGGTCACACATCCGGTCAACAGTGTTGCCGAGGTGACTGATGTGTACGGTGCGGGCCCGCGCCACAAGGGTGCCGCCATCTTGGCAATGTTTGAAAATTACGTGGGAGAGCAGTCCTGGCAGCAAGCCATTCACGTTTTTTTGCAAAAATATGCTGGTGGCACCGCTACCCAGTCGGATTTCATCGCCACCATGGCAGCAGCCACGCATCATCCGGAGCTGATCCAAGCACTTCGCAATTACCTGAACCAGCCTGGCATACCTGATATGAGCGTTGTGACGCGCTGCAGCGAGTCTCCGGTCCTTACGGTCGTGCAGTCGATGTATGCGCCGGTCGGGCTTATGGTCTCTGACCGCCAGTGGCAGGTACCCATGTGCGTGTCGGATGACAAAGGTACAGAACGCTGCCGCATGATCGGACGAACTGCAGACATCCGCCTTGGCAGTACATGTCCAGCCTATATCATGCCCAATGCGAATGGCCTCGGCTACTATCGCTTCACCTATGACAGCAGGGGCTGGGACAGGCTGCTCAGAGCAGCTCCCAAGCTGGATGCGGCAGACCAGATCACATTTTTTGCCAACCTGCAGGCGGCGCTCGGGGCCGGTCAGCTTGATCCGCGCAAGTTTTTTGAGGCAGTCAAAATTCTGGCGCCAAGCGCTCAATGGGACCTGCTCCAATTGATGCGACGGGCGCTGCAACGAGACCGACTGACACTGCTTAAGCCGGAAGACATGCACGCGTACGAAGCTTTCATCCGCAAAACCTTTGGTCCCAGACTTGAGCGGCTCACGCTGCGTGGATTTGGTCCGCCAGACGAGATCTTGACCCGGGCGGTGCTGGTCCAAATCCTGATAGAAGAGGGACACGATCCTGATATACTTGCCATGCTTGCGAAGGCCGCGCGGACCTACGCCGCGTCGGATGGGCGCAACCTTGGAGGGCTGTCCCCCAGCCTAGCCAGGCAGGCGATGCGCGCAGGCGTCATGGTTTACGGCTCCGAATTCGCGAAGTCTCTCATCGATGGTTTTCTTGCCTCACCGGATGATTATTTTCACCGCAGCGTCATTTATGCGGTAATGGGATCAACTGATCCGAACCTGCTTAAAGGTTTTTTTGACATTTCATTGTCATCGCCAATGAATTTCAGTGACATACGCTATTTATTTACCGATGCTCGCAACGAACCGGTGGCGCGTACACAGCTATGGAGCTGGTACGAAACCCATTATCAGTCGCTCGCGACGCGAATGTCGGGTGAAAGTATGCTGGTTGTGCCTGAGCTCTTCGGTAAGACATGCAGCTCCGCCATGAAAGCGCAATTGACCGACTTTCTAGGCCCCAGGGCAAAGGCCGTTCCCGGGCTTGCTCGCCAGTTGATGCTCACGGAAGAGCGTATTGATCAGTGCATCTCCTTGCGCGAGTCCAGGGGGCGTGCAATCCGGGCAGCGCTGCTGGCAGTTGGCCGGTAATTGGCTATCGTTCGATGCCGACAGGCATTGAGCCATAAGCGAGGCCGACCGCTACGTCATGACGGGCATTACCGCACTCGCCAGGCGTGAGAGACTGGCGTCACGTTCCAAATTTTATATACTAATTAGTTCATCATTCTCTTGTATTTATGGATAATCTATGTCGCGGCTGAATTATCATCATTTGCGCTATTTCTGGGCGATTGCGAATAACGGCAGCTTGACGCGTGCCGCCTCACAGCTGAACGTTTCGCAGTCAGCGCTATCCGCCCAGTTGAAGGCACTGGAAGATCAGCTTGGACATCCACTCTTCGAGCGAGTGAGCAAAAAACTCATTTTAACCGAAGCCGGACGAATCGCGCTGGATTACTCCAATACGGTGTTTCAGGCCGGTGATGAACTGGTTGGTACACTGCGCGATCGTCCACGTACAAGTCGCCAGGTCCTGCGCGTGGGCGCTTTGGCGACGTTGTCGCGAAATTTCCAGCTTGAATTCCTGCGCCCGATGCTGGCGCGCAACGACATAGAACTCGTCATTCGTTCAGGCACCATGCGCGAACTAATGCAGGATCTACAGGCGCATCGCCTCGATGTGGTGCTCGCCAATCGCGCGGTGCAGCGCGATGCTACTACCGCTTGGCACAATGACCTCCTTGCCGAAGAGCCGGTCAGCCTGGTCGGGCGCCCGGGACGCAGGGGGCGTGCGTTTCGCTTTCCACAGGACTTAAAGGCCACGCCCGTGTTGCTGCCCAGCCTCGACAGCGAAATGCGCATCGCCTTTGATCGCATCCTTGCTGATGCCGGCATCCGCCCTGTGATTGAAGCGGAAGTCGACGATATGGCCATGCTTCGTCTGCTTGCTCGCGAAAGTCAGGGCTTGACGCTGGTTCCCCCGGTTGTGGTCCAGGATGAATTGCGGGCAGGGGTGCTCAAGGAGCGTTTTCGACTGCCACAGCTACGTGAGCGCTTTTACGCCATTTCGCAGAAGCGACGCTTTCCCAATCCGGCCCTAAAGGTGCTTTTGATGCGGGCCCCTCTGGCACATCGCACATCTACGCGAAGCTAGCCCTGCACACCGATCCTGGGCCGTTTAATATACGCGGGCCTTGGGCTTGATGTATTCGATGTCGTTCGACAGCGTGTAACTGTGCACCGGCCGGTAATCGATGCTGACTTCCCCGGACTTAATGTCGAGCCATGCCA